>JALVBA010000067.1 GCA_027010905.1 Marinilabiliaceae bacterium | reverse complement strand
TATACATTTTACTATTTTGTGGAATAGGATTTATATATACTGATTTTCCACCAATTTTTGCAAATCCATCTTTTTCATTTTCAAACAGTCCTACACCAATACCTGCCATAATAGTACTTCCTAGAGCACCTGCCACTTGTCCGTTTGATAATATAATAGTTTGTTCTGTGATATCAGCTAGTATTTGACTCCATAATTTATTCTCTGCGGCACCTCCAGCCATAGTTATTCCTTTGGTATTCAGTCCCATACGCCCATGGTGCAATAGGTTTAGTTTAATTTCATAAGCTACTACCTCCATTATTGCTCTGAAAATATCATTAGTATCTGCATTCTTTTCTAAATTCTTAATATCAATAATTAGTTGTTCAATGGGCTGTAATATATCGAAAGTTACATTATTAGTGCCTACAGGTGATTGTGCTGCTCTCTGAGAAAAGATTTCATATTTTGTATTCAAATTATTCTTTCCTACAAGATGATTGAGAATTGTGTCAATATTTTTCCCAATTGCAGAAAGAGAAAACATAGCTGCCCATGGTCCATCAGGAGAAAGAAATGGATCAACAAGCATCTTATTTTTAATCCCTATATCCCTTTTATTAATAGGATAAAACCCTACCCATGATGTTCCACACGATAGCAGTAAAGAGCCTTCTTGCAAAACACCAGTGCCACGTGCTGCAGCAGGATGATCAAACGATCCAAGTACAATTTTGGTCTCTTTGGGGAGTCCTGTCTCTTTTGAAGCCTGTTCTGTAATTTTGCCTATAAATGAGCCCGAGGGTACTAATTCAGGTAGTTTAGATTCAGGAATGCCAAGAATATCTAAAAGTTGTTTGCTCCATTTTCGTGATTTCTGATCTTGCAGATAAAATGTTGTAGCTGTTGAATTATCCATTACAAACTTACCTGTTAGTCGATAATAGAGATAAGTAATATTCATCATATAACGAGAGGCGGCATCAAACTCTTCTTGCGACTCTTTTTTTAACCACAGCATGTGTGCAAACGGAAATCTTTGAATAGACGGCCACCCAACTATATCACGTATGTCCTCTTTTGAAAGCTTATCAGAATATACTTCAGAGAAATCAACAGGTCTGGCGTCTAACCACGATATTGTATCGCGTAAAGGTTTATTGTTATTATCAAGAAGCAATGTATTGCCCGAAGCACCAGAAATTGCAATAGATAGCAACTGGTCTGTATCGTCTGCTTTGCTAAATAACTCATTTGTTAATGAGCAGAAGGTGTTATAAAAACCTTCTGATGAAAATTCTACAATATCGTTTTTAGGAAATTTATATTTAGCCGATAGTTTATGTGTGTTTTGTATTTCTCCTTTTTCATTAATAAGAATACCCTTCACTGCCGTCGATCCTAAATCTATGCCTGCCAGTAAATTCATAGTATTCTTTTGGCGTTATTATAAAAAATATCTTCTATATCCTGTCGGGTCAAATTTAGTTTTTTGGCAGCACGCTTAAATGCAGCTATCTCCTCGTAAAGAAAAAAGCTCAATTTTTCGCCCTCTTCAGGAGTCACTTCACGCATGTTCGGATCTTTAGAAGTATCACCATACAAACCCGGAGGAACAATATTTATATACTTCCCATTCTCACATTCTCTTCGCATCCGCATCCTTGTAATAGGAAGATCGCTGCCAAAAAGAATACGTTTTGGCCCAACTCTTTTTATTAACTCCTCAAATACATGCTCGTTAGTATTTGCAGAGAAATCAAAAAGCATATTTTCTGTAACAGATAAACGTTCAAAAGCATCACCCATATCTTCAGTGCAATAAGCTCTGCCAATATGTGCAATAATCAATTTTACTTTAGGATAGCGCTCTTCAATTATTAACATCTGTTCAAGGTTAATTGGGTCTTTTAATCGACCTGACCTTGGTATATGCAGCATCGCAATTGCATTATGCTTATTCAATACTTCCAGTTGATGATGAGGAAGAAAATCGAAAATTGTAATATCTTCCGAGCTAATACTTGCGTCGGAAAGAGATAGGTATACTTTCAACCCCGAGAAATTTTCCTTTATCAACTTTTCTTCAATTTTTTTTGCAGACTCGGTAGGCCGAGCAAAATAGAGAGCAGGGTAATTGTGTTTTTCTGAACATTCCTTTATATAATTGTTTCCTTTCTCAAAATCATCATTTTTACTACTAAGATTACTAAAAATAACAGGAGTAACGTTTTTTCCGGGAAACATAGCTTTGTACGTCTCTTTAATATCCTCTATAGGATTCTCCTTGGCTACAAGCTGGGTCCAGGTTACATTGTGACTCTCTCTCTTCTCGGCACGAAATTTTGCATAATAAACATGTGTGTGAATATCAATGATTTCTTTGGGTAAAAAATCTTTTAACTCACTCTCATAGTATTGTTTGTCAATATCCTTAATTTCAACAACTTGTTTCTTCATAGTTATGGATTGTTATAAGTAATTTAAAATGTTTTTGGGACTCTTTTTGAATTCTGCAAAATACTCTTCGGCGATATTAAAAATGTCATCGTGTTTATCAGGATCAAAAACACATACATTGGTAAGGATGTGATAAATACCTTTATCGAAATCAGAAATAAAATTCATGTCTTTACTGAACAATTGACCTTGTTCGTCAGTTGCCCTGAAAAACATTCCGGCCACTAAGGCTAAAAGGATATTTTTAGTAGGCATGTTTAGTGAATGCCCCATTTTAATAGCTCCAACAAATCTATCTTCCGATCCTAGTTTGCGTAACAAATCTTGTCCTACTCTATATATTGTATCTTTAAGATGTCGGTTTTCAAAACGACTAACAAGATCGTCTATATGATCAGTTAAAGATGTCGAGGTGAAAGTATCAGGATACATCTTTAATAAAATATCGGCTGCTTCATGCATCGTCTTTTTTATTAAAGCTTTAAGCTGAGGTTCAGCTAGTACTTCGTATATATATTTAAAATCAGGATTGTAAATATACCCAATATATGCAGCAGTTGCATGTCCTAGATTATGAATAAATAACTTACGATCTACCCACGCTTCAATTTTTTCTTTAGGGTCAAGTCCATCAACTTTCGGCAAACTGTTTTTAAAACCCCTTCTATCAACAATAAGATTGTTATATGGCTCTGCAAATACCTGCAAAAGATCTTCAGTCTCTTCTTTTTTTGTCATAATAGGTACCATCTTCCCAATACTGGTTTCTACCATGCCCACATAACTGCTAAGTGGAAAGTCTGAAGGAAGATTCTCTGATAGTTTTTCATGCAAAAATTTTGCACCGTGTCGCATATTTTCACCAATGATTATATCAATGGGTGAGTTTGGATTTTTATTAAATCGTCTGTTTAATGACTGTGATATAAGGGGGGCTAACTTTTCTACATTTGCCATACCAACTGAAATTGCTAAAATAGAGGCTGTTGTAACTTCTTCTATAATTTGCTCTCTATTTGAGAGATGTATACCTCTAACATTTTCGACAGAAATATTACTTATTGTATCATTTCCTTTTATTACAACTGAATATTTACCTCTCCGGTTTAATTCATCTATTAATCCCTGATTTATATCTACGAATACCACCTCATAACCAGAGCAAGAAAAAAGTTGCCCAATAAATGAGCGCCCAATTTTTCCACCTCCAAATAGAATCATTTTTTTATTATCCCCTTGTTTGTATTTCATAAAAAAAAGTATATATATTTTTTGTTTTTGCAAAAATAACTAAATTTGTCGAAACGTTCAAAAATATCGAGC
>JALVBA010000066.1 GCA_027010905.1 Marinilabiliaceae bacterium | reverse complement strand
TAATCATCATTAGAGAAAGTAAGCAATATTTATTAACCTGAATATGGTGATAAGATCAATTATTAACCTAAAAAAAAATCTATGAAAAAAGTGTTAATGGCTCTACTCCTTCTCTCTACTACAGGAGCAACTCTGTTAAGAGCCCAGAAACAGTACATTCACCTGAATGATGGAAGTGTAATAAAAGGTAAAATATTTTTAACAGAGAAAGAGAATGTAATAAAGATCCGATCAGGTAGCAATATCTTTGTATATAACACTCAGGATATAGATACCATAATGCAGAGGGCACCAAAAGATATGCAGATTCTCGATTTCAATAACTTCTTTAGGTTTGGAGTAACTCTTCTTGTTGGAAACAGAGGTAATGAGCAGCCTGCTCCTGCTGTATTTCAGGCATCTTTCAATCACACAGTGTACGATAATATCTCGGTAGGAATAGGAAGTGGAATGGAGTACTACAAGGAGACTACCTTTTTGCCGGCATTTGCAAATATCGAATACCGTTTCAGAAACAGCCGATTTTCTCCTTTTCTATACCTGAAATGTGGCTATCTTTTTGCAACAAACGAAACAATACATACAAACAATCAGAGATATTACGGTTATGAATCGTTTCTATCCTCATGGCCATCATACAAAAAGCTTCACCCGTTTGGAGGTATACTAATCAATCCGGGTATAGGCTTTAATGTGATGATAAGCGATAACTTTGGATTTGCCTTAGGCATTGGATACCGTTATCACAAAATAGGATTTGAAGAAGATAACGACTATTCAATCGATTATCAGTATAATCGCTTGTCTGTTAATGTAGGAATATTATTTAAGTGATAAAATGTAACACTATGAAAACAAAATTGATAACAATCGCAACATCATTGGTACTGATGATATCATTCTCGTGCCAGGATATAATCTACGAAAATGACTATCTAAACACACCTGTTTATATGGATTACGACCAATTCAGAAAGTCGGTTAAGATGGAGCCTTCGGAGGCATTGAAAAACCCGGGCAAGATATATTTTAAGGATGGATACATCTTTATCAACGAAGAGCTGAAGGGTATACATATAATAGATAACCGCAATCCTGCCAGTCCCGTAAATATTAACTTCATAACTTTACAGGGAAACATGGATATAGCAATAAAAGGAGATATACTGTATGCCGACAGTTATGTTGATCTTGTAGCTATAGATATATCAAACATAAGCCAACCCAAAGAGGTAGCCCGCGTGAAGGGTGTCTTTCCATATACACTGCCTCCAAAAGAGAATGATAATCTAGGGATAGATCAGATTGATAAATCGAAAGGTGTAGTTACAGGCTGGGATATTAAGCTGGTAAGAAACAGGATTGAGAGTCGTCATTTCCCTGTCTACTCGGGAGGCTGGCTTGAGAAATCAATGGACTATGCATCACCAACAACAAATGGTGGAGGTTTCTCGTCGCTATCGGGTACTGGCAGTGGGGCATTTGGAACAGGTGGCTCAATGGCTCGTTTCGGACTCAATGGTAACTATCTCTATGCCGTTGACAATAGCCAGTTTCATGTTTTTGATGTCGAAAGTGCCGATAATCCCAAACTCGTTAGCGAACCCGTTATCAACAATAACGTTGAAACACTCTTCATAGTTGATAATCACATTTTTTTAGGTACACGCTCGGGTATGCTGGTATATTCACTAAACGACCCGAAAAATCCACTTTTTAAAACCAGCTTTTCGCACATCTACAGTTGCGATCCGGTTGTAGTTCAAAACCATGTTGCTTATGTGACACTACGAGGTGGTAACGAGTGCGGACAAAATGTAAACAGACTGGATATATTAACACTTAGTCAGGACTACTCGCAGGCTACTCTTGCATACTCATACAACATGAATGAACCGTACGGATTAGGATTAGACGATGAGATACTCTTTTTATGTGATGGAGATAAAGGGTTACGTATCTTTAACACATCCGACCTCTCGATGATAGATCAGCATGAGATAGCTACATTTGAAAATATTAAAGCATTTGATGTGATTCCTTTTGATGATTATCTGTTTATGATTGGTAGTGATGGATTCTATCAATACAACTATTCTGATATTAGTAATATCTATGAGATAAGCCATATTCCGGTTGTAGATTAAATTAAATGAAACAGATGAAAAATCTTCTTTTTATTTTTAATGCAATTTTGCTTTTCTCTTCTTGTGAAAAGGATAATATAGAGTATGATGACTCAGCATTAGTTAAACAGGTGTTTTTTGACTCTGAACTTATTTATGAATACAGCTATAATGGAGGTCAGATTACTGAAGAGAAGAGTAAATATTACTTTACCAGATACAATTATAATGGCAGCAGATTAATCTCTTGTGACCATTATGTTGATACAAGAATCTTTAGCAGTAATAGTAGTGTGCTTGATTTGGTCAGAGACAGAGAGGAGTGGGTTAATCCTCAGAATACTTTGAAAAATAGTACAATGACCTACTATTATGGCAAAAATAGCAGACTGATTAAGTCGTCTAATAGTGATACGAAATATAGTTTATATAGCTATGATATTGACAGTAGAATCAGCCGGCAGACTTTTTATAACAACCAAAAAAGATCGGGTTATATAGATTATTTATACGATGAGAAGGGTAATATAATCAAAAAGCTTCATTATTTTGTGTCGGATTCAGGAGCACCTACTCTTCAAACTACTACTGAGTATGAGTTTGATAATAAGCACAACCCATTTAGAGTTTTTAGCACTTTTATTACAACCGGACTGCATACAAACTGTAATAATATCACAAAAGAAATTTACACACTTCATTTTGAGGTTGACCCGTTTGTAGATAAAGTTCAGGTTACAGAGAATGTTTACGAGTATAACAGGCTGGGATATCCTGTTCGCAAAAATAAAACTATTGAATACAGGTATTAACCAGGACTATACTCTCTAAAAGTTCTATCCGAGTAAAAGACAACAATCTTTTCGATACTCTTTGTGCTGTCTGCCGGTAGTGACCCCGGGCTAACAGCAATCTTCTCTACCGTTCTCTTTTTTGTTTGGTAAACAGGCGGATCCTCCTCTCTGTTTATATTCATCTCCTCAACCTGCGTGTTAACCTGGCTCTTTTTAGGAAAAAGTTGATTGGGAGTCTGAGCCACATTTTTACTTTTATTCATCTCCCCCTCTCCCGTTATAAGCCAGTCGCCGCTAATATCATTGAAGTTAACCAATACCTTATTCAATAGATCCAGTCCGGGTTTGTTTCTACCCGAAAGAATATGTGAGATACCAGAACGCTGAACACCAATAATATCGGCAAATTTTGAAGGTGTTAAGCCCTTATGGCTGATTATACTTTTAATACGCTCTTTTATTCCATCTACTGATTCCATAATCGTACTATTTACAATGTTCACATTATTAAATATGGAGTATACTATCCACTGTTACAAATGTAATGACTTTTTGTTACAACTACAAAAAACTATCGTTCACTCATGTACACTTTGTAATCTGTTATGATTTTACATAAGTAACAAATAGTGTGGATTAATATTGATATTTCATTAAACTAAAACTACAGCCTGATGAGTGATTATCGCAGACGTTATTAATATCTCTATATACAACGTTATTCAACCATTATAAGCTATATAACAACAATAATAAAGAGGATAGGTAATCTTCATTA
Organism: Marinilabiliaceae bacterium; assembly: GCA_027010905.1. Classification (GTDB taxonomy): domain Bacteria; phylum Bacteroidota; class Bacteroidia; order Bacteroidales; family Marinilabiliaceae; genus JAADEM01. Next base: position 72 of record JALVBA010000066.1, on the reverse strand, counting down.
TCCAATATATAACTATTCTTAATACCTTGATTTAACAGGCTTTACAAAGCAACCTAAACTACTGTTTTACAT
>JALVBA010000065.1 GCA_027010905.1 Marinilabiliaceae bacterium | reverse complement strand
TGTATAATCTGTTGAATAAAATTAGTTGTTTTCTCATCTGCAGAAGTGTTTTTTTGCAACTTAATACTGAAATTTACTTGGTAACAATTGCAATCCAACTCCCAAAACGCAAACACACTAAATATCAGCATATTACACTTCATGACAAGGTACAATATTCCAATGTTTCGCTTTTTACTTTAAATTGCGACTAAATCAGCTGATAATATGGTTTATCAGTGAAGAGTTTTAATACCCATTGTCTTCCCTGATATCCCCATTTTCCGGCAACAGTAATAAAACGGAAAATAAATCTTTTTAAACGTGTTGTTTTAGTAATCCCTTCAAACTTATCTGCAACAAGTGAGATAAAATAATTGTAAAAGTTCTTTATCATTGCAGTGATTATCATAATGCTATTGTTTTCGTTTAAGAATGAAAAAGGCAAATGCTTCCAACTGAAGTCGTTGTTCATTTCGTCAAAGATCTTCTCACTGGCACCTCTGGGGTTGTAGTATTCAATAGCTTCTTTTTCAGTTGATTGATGATCGTTAGTTAAAATAGTACGATAAGAATAGTTGTCTTGCGTAAACAAATCCATCTGTGAATCACCTTTTTTCTCACGCATAATTACTAACCGATAATTTCTTTTGAGTACGAACCGGCATCCATTCTAGACCGATATATATTTATCCCTTCAGATTCTAACAGGCTATACATTCGCTCTAATGTCTCTTCTTGTTTAAATTTCACATTAGCATTACCATCTCTATTTTCAATTCCAACTATTTTATTGCCAATAGTAGCTATGCCGGGGAAGTAGCCTTTATTCTTTTTGTAATTGTTTTTTGCATCCCACTTGTGGTTAGCATTTATTTAATTATCATAATCAAAATCATAACTCTCTCCTAGCTTTAACAGGCTTGTTTTTATTAATGTCCTCTATTACATCACCACCGCTAAGAAATACATTTGTTAAATTCCTGAATATCTCACTATATTGATAGCCTATTGTTTTAATCCTTATTTCAAGCTCATTATCAATTAGTTGGCCAAGCCCAGACTTATTAAAATGATGATTTATTAATGAGATTCCTGCAAATGGATTTATTTTTGTCTTTAAATTTTGTACCTTGATTTTTTTATTAACAATTTAGTTGCGGATATAAGGTAAAACAAAATTTACGCTCAATATTTTGTTGCGTAACAGCTCTTCATTATCCGTAACAAAAAAGAAGATAAAAGAGTTAATAATTATTAAGTATCATCTAAAAAAATTACTAACATTGCAACTTATATTTTAAGCTGTATCTCAACGTTAGCTTTAAACACAAACTAACTGTATAGCAGCGTAACATTAATATTTTATTGATAGCTATGAGTATTTTAAAAGTTATTTCACCTGTAGATGAATCAGTGTATGCCGAGTTGAAGCTTCACACCTCTGCTGACATCGACAGAACATTAGCAAAATCGGTTAAGGCACAAAAAGCGTGGAAAGCACTTACTATTGCAGAACGCAAACCGTACATCGAAAAATTTATCACGGCATTCGAAAATGCCAAAGAGAGAATAAGTGAGGAGTTGACATGGCAGATGGGTCGCCCTATATCACAAACACCCGGAGAGGTGGCAGGTACTATTGAACGTGCAAAAGGGATGTTAACTCTTGCTGAAAAATCTCTTGCAGATGTTTTGGTTGATGAGAAACCCGGTTTTAACAGATATATAAAAAGAGAGCCGCTGGGTGTTGTTTTTGTTGTTCCCGCATGGAATTATCCCTACCTTATTGCAATTAACACTATTGTCCCTGCTCTGTTAGCGGGTAACTCTGTTGTTCTGAAACATTCAGCACAAACACCTCTTATCTCAGAACGTTTTGCTGATGCATTTAAGGAGGCCGGACTCCCCGACGGTCTGTTCCAGTATCTCTTTCTCTCTCATACCAACACTGCCAATGTTATAAGGGATGAGCGAGTACAATTTGTATCATTCACCGGCTCTGTTGGTGGTGGTCATCAGATACAGAAAGTTGCTGCGGAGCGTTTTATTGGTGTTGGTCTAGAGCTTGGGGGGAAAGATCCTGCTTATGTTTGTGACAATTCGAATCTTGATTTCACTATTGCCAATCTTGTAGATGGAGCTTTCTTCAACTCAGGGCAGTCGTGTTGTGGGATTGAGCGCATCTACGTTCACGAGAGTGTTTACGATAAATTTGTAGAGGGATTTGTTGAATTAACCAAACAGTATAAACTTGGAAATCCACTAAACAAAGAGACAAACATGGGCCCGGTTGCCAAGAGAAGCGGAGCCGACACTGTAATTAATCAGATTGAAGCAGCTATCAAGGCTGGTGCAACCCCGCTAATTGACCCTAAACTTTTCCCTGAAACTGAGCTTGGATACAACTATCTTGCTCCTCAGGTTCTGGTTGATGTCGATCACTCGATGGAGGTAATGACCGAAGAGAGCTTTGGTCCGGTAGTGGGAATAATGAAGGTAAAGAGCGACGAAGAGGCTCTTGCTCTGATGAACGATAGTGAATTTGGGCTTACTGCATCCATCTGGACAGAGGATGAAGAGAAGGCTATCACTATTGGAAATCAAGTGGAGACAGGAACCTGGTTTATGAATCGTTGCGATTATCTTGACCCCTATCTTTCGTGGACAGGTGTTAAAAATACCGGCAGAGGCTGTTCATTATCGGCTTTAGGATACGACCAGCTGACAAGACCAAAATCGTACCATCTGCGTGTAGAGACAAAATAATTTAATATTTCATTTTAAACATATTATAATGGCTGATAAAAGACACTCTTACTCATATCCCACAAGGATAGAGTATGGCCCCGGTGCCATGAAAGATTTGACTTTAATAGTTAAAGTGAGCGGATTGAAAAAAGGACTTATCGTTACCGATGAGGGAATTGTAAAAGTTGGTCTTGCCGACCAGTTGAAAGGATATTTCAACGAAGCAGGTATCGAAACCGTAATTTTTAGTGATGTAAAATCCAATCCTACCGAAGAGAATGTGATGGATGGGACTAAAATCTACAAAGAGGAGAAGTGCGACTTCATCGTTGGATTGGGAGGCGGTTCACCTCTCGACACAGGTAAGACGGTTAAAGTGATGGCTACTCATGACGGGCCGCTTGCAAAGTACGACGACACAAAAGGTGGCGATAAATATATAGAGGATAATATGCCTCCATTTTATGCCATTGCAACTACAGCTGGAACAGGCAGTGAGGTAGGTCGTAGCAGTGTTATCACAATTAATAGCATAAAAACCATTATTTATTCACCATACATGATGCCTGATATTGCAGTGCTTGACCCTACAATCACATTGTCGTTGCCGGCAAAACTTACTGCTGCAACTGGTGTTGACGCATTTGTACATAATCTGGAAGCATACATCATGGAGGTATTTCATCCCATGGCCGACGGTATTGCTAAAGAGGCAATGGAGATGTGCGTGAAATCTCTCAACACTGCCATAACCAATGGTAACGATGTTATTGCACGTGGAAATATGCTGATGGCCTCAGCCATGGGTGCAACAGCATTTCAAAAGGGGCTCGGATTAAATCATGCTATAGCTCATGCCTTAGGTGCTCTGTATGATATCCACCACGGATTGGCTAATGCTGTTGTTCTTACTGAAGTGATGCGTTACAACGTCTCCAGAGAGACAACAAAGGAGAAGTACGCTTCTCTTGGCTCAATATTTGGTGTGGAGAATGATGCCGAAAAAGTTATTGAGGCTGTAGAACAGTGGGTGGAGCTATTGGGAATGAATGTTAAGCTGTCGGCACTTGGTATTACAGAAGATAAACTTGCAGACATTGAAGCATACGCCATTGAAGACCCTTGCTACCCTCTCAATCCAAAAGTTGCAGAGAAGGGTGATGTTATAAAAATTCTAAAAAATATATTATAGTATGATTAAGGTTATAACTTTTGACCTATGGGATACAGTTTTTATTGATGATTCTGATGAGCCCAAAAGAGAGGCTGCAGGCAGATTGAGTAAAAGTGAAGAGAGAAGGGAATTAGTTTGGAAATTTGCAAACAAGCACAAAGAGGTTTCCAAAGAGCTTGTGAACAGTGTTTATAACACTTCGGATGCAGCATTCAGAAAAACATGGCACGAACAGTTTGTTACCTGGGATGTGAAGGGAAGACTCGAAATCACATTTAAAGGTTTAGGCATTAATCTACTGGAGAGTGAGATGGATGAGATTGTAAAACTTCACGAAGAGATGGAGCTGGAGTTTATGCCCGATTTTATCCCCGGAGTGGGCGATGCCATAAAGGAGCTCAGTAAGGAGTACAAACTTGGTGTTATTTCAGATGCAATCTTTAGTCCCGGCAGAGTGTTGAGACAGATTCTTGAGAGTCAAAGTCTGCTCCAACACTTCGACTTTTTTGTGTTTTCTGATGAGATTGGAAATTCAAAGCCGCAACCAATAGTATTTGAAGCTACATGGAACCATTTTGGAATTAAGCCTAACGAGCTTGTGCATATTGGTGACCGTGAGCATAATGATATTCTCGGACCTAAAAAGGTAGGCTCACACTCAATATTGTGTACAGCATCACTCGACAGAGGAAGTGAAAACACAGAGGCAGATACTAAATTCTCCAACTACAAAGAGCTGCCTCAAATTCTTAAATCAGTAACGTTTGAATAATTACAATGAACAATAAATTTAGATTTCTAATAATTGATGGCTATCCTAAAGTTAGCCGCGACCAGTTTAATGACTTTGATGTAACACTAGCCGGAAAACTCTATGCACAACTGTTGTTAAGGCACATGCCTGATGCTGAATATGACATTCTCTATACCAGCGATGATGGCGTTTACCCTCCCAATCAGGAGGAGTTGGAGGAGAAGTACGATGCAATATTGTGGCCGGGATGCAACCTCACCGTCTATCACGACGATGATGAGCGCGTTCAGAAAATGACTAAACTCACTAAAGACGCTTTTAGTGTGGGTGTTCCGCAATTTGGAAGCTGCTGGGCCGCACAACTTGCTGTTTACGTAGCAGGTGGTGAAATTGCTCCAAACCCCAAAGGACGTGAGATGGGAGTAGCTCGAAAAATATCAGTTAATGAGGCGGGTAAAAAACACCCGATGTACAATGGCAAGCCTCATGTTTTTGATGGCTTTATCAGTCATGACGATATGATAACAAAGCTCCCTGAGGGAGGCATCTCTCTCTCGTCAAATGAGTTTACACCAATTCAGGCTGTTGAGGTAAAATACAAAAAAGGTGTTTTCTGGGCTCCGCAGTATCACCCCGAGTACAATCTGCATGAGATTGCAAGGCTTATTCTTGCTAGAGAAGAGAGACTGATGCGTGAGAATTATTTCAATTCGAAAGAGGATATGGAGAAATATTCAGCCGACCTTGATGAGATTTACAAGGACGAAACCCGCAAAGATCTTCGTTGGAAATATGCTATTGACGATGACCTTCTTTCAGCAGACATTCGTGAATTGGAGTTTGCAAACTGGATAACATATCAAGTGATTCCATCGAAAAGATAAAATTAATATTTTAATAGATACAAGGGATTGTAATTAAAAGAACTATATGGATAATATTCTCACGCAAAGAACGCAATGCTATTTATTTGATTTGCAACATTCTTTTTCTTTGTGTCTTTGCGAGATTTCTTTTTTTACAATCCACTCTTAACACCTAAATTATAACTTCTATGGCAGCATTAATAGAAAAAGGCCCCTACCGCAAGTGGCAATATCGTATATTTTCTGCAACGTGGCTTGCTTACGTTGGTTACTATTTCACACGTAAAGCATTCTTTGTTGTAAAGAGCGACATGGCTGAATCAATGGGATTGGACACAATGAGTCTTGCTCATCTGGGTACTGCATATCTTATCTCATATATGGTAGGACAGTACTCGTCGGCCTATTTTGGCAGGCGGTTAGGTCCAAAGCTTCTACTACTGTTTGGCATGGGAGTCTCTTTAGTATGTAATATTGTTTTTGGAGCATCAAACAGTTACTGGACGGTTCTACTCTTTCTTAGTCTAAACGGGCTGGCTCAGGGGACTGGCTGGCCTGGCAGTATCGGGAGTTTAGCATACTGGTTCAAAAGAAAACAGAGAGGTAGTATTCTTGGCATTTGGTCTACTTGTTATCAGGTGGGCTCTTTGGTTGCCACTTCATTCGCTGCCTACATGCTTGGCCACTACGGATGGCGATGGTCATTCTTTGGTGCTTCAATGATTCTGCTTGTAATCTGGACAACTGTTCTTTTTCTTCATCCCAACAGACCTGAGGATGTTGGTCTGCCCCCGTTGAAGGATGAGGATGACGAAGCAATAGAAACACAAGAGGTCGGGGGGCAAGTCGCTGAAAAAGAGAATGGTTTAGGCTGGAGCAAAGATGTGGTCTACACGGTTGTTTTAATGGGGATAGTATATTTTGGTATAAAATTCTTGCGCTATGCACTCTGGAGCTGGGTTCCATTTCTGTTGCGAAATAACTTCGGGCAGGCTGGTGATGATGCGGGGTACATCTCTACAATATTCGATATTGCCGGATTCCTGGGAGTTATATTTGCCGGATTTGCTTCTGACAAACTATTCAAAGGCAAACGCTCATTTTTATCATTCGTGATGCTGTTCCTGATGGCAATGTCATTTGTATTTATGTACACAATGGGCTCAACCAGCCTCTTTTTCTTCACACTATCGATGGCTATGGCCGGATTTATGCTTTATGGTCCCGACTCGCTAATATCAGGTGTGGGAGCAATTGATGTAGGAACGAAGAAAGGTGCGCTGGTGGCGGCAGGTATAATTAATGGTACCGGTTCGATAGGCCCTGTTTTTCAGGAGGAGATAATTGGCTGGCTGTACGAAAAGTATAATGGCAGCCTCATACCTATATTCATCTTACTGATGGTTGTGGCTCTCGCAACAGCCTTTGTAACATTTCTTCTGTGGGTGAGGTCAAGAAGAGGAAAAGCAAATCTGTAAGATTTTGTAGAGTAAAATTAGTTTTATTACAACTGTTGCTTCATGAAAACAATCAGATATCTTATTTTCGGTTTCTCTCTCTTACTCCTGATGTCCTGTAATAGAAGCAATGAAAACGGAGAGAGTATTAATTCTGACAAATACATCGATAAACCTTTTTCACAATTGTATCATGACGGTTTTATTGTTAATGCAAATAGTGCTGATGCCAATGACGTGAGAGCTATTCAACCCGACAACATTGGTGATATCTGGATTGCAACCAAAGGAGGTATCTTCAGAAAAAAGCAAGACAGTTGAGAGTGTGAGTTGATGGTTCCCGGTGAAAGCAGAGGATCGGCCTATGATGTTAGGATGGATAAAAGTGGGCTAAATATTATTTTGAGGTGCTACGAGAAAATGTCACCTTTCATAAATGGAAACAATAACAGTATTACAATCGTTAGTCAATGTACTTTTCCCTACCGATATAAGTTTACATTTTGAGGTAAGTATGGTACAAGAGTATCCAGATCGGATAGAGATAAGAAAGGAAGAATTACAAGAGTTAGTTCCCGAGAAGCTGTATTCAAAAGAAGAAGTTGTACTTGATGGATTTTGTAACCCTTTAGAATGGCAAAGTTTTCCATTAAAAGGCAAGCCCTTTATTCTTTTTGTAAGTGTTTTTTGCATCCCACTTGTGGTTAGCATTTATTTGATTATCATAATCAAAATCATAACTCTCTCCTGGCTTTAAATGGCTTGTTTTTATTAATGTCCTCTATTACATCACCACCGCTAAGAAATACATTTGTTAAATTCCTGAATATCTCACTATTATTGATAGCCTATTGTTTTAACCCTTACTTCAGGCTCATTATCAATTAGTTGGCTAAGCCCAGACTTATTAAAATGATGATTTACTAATGAGATTCCTGCAAATGGATTTATTTTTGTCTTTAAATTTTGTACCTTCATATCCGTAAATGTTTTACCAACTTATTTTGTTGTTTCGTATCACTAAAATAAGTGAAAATATTTACATTTCAATGGCTGTGTAAGTTTTTCTTACACAGTCAATTGATTTTTTTTGTTCCTTTTTTGCATCAAGGCAAAAAAGGAAGGATTATATAGATATAACCGCTATGTTTGACATAGAGCCAACAACTTCTATACGAAGCAACACAAAGAATAGATTAAGTTTCATAAAGAAACTATTAAACCATAAGCGAGAAAGAACCGGATGGAAAGATTAATTATAATTATCACGCATAAAAAGAAGCTGGGCTATGTAGTAATACCATACATTGCCGATCTCGACAATAAACCTGCTATAAAACTTCTTGAGCAAGCTGTACCTAAGCTATTAGACTCACAGGAGAGTTCATTTACCAAAGATGAGAAGGAGATAATTGAGCTACTCTACAAAATCAATGAAAAAACCATCTTTAAAATCTTTTCAAAAGAGAAAAATCAAAAAATATTCTACGACAAGTTAAAAAAGGATTTTGTACAAACTCATATCCGACCGTATATTGAGAAGCACGTTACAGCAGTAGTAAAACAGTTATCCGAACTTCAAATTCCATTTTACTTCAAAGACCCTAACTACAGCAATATATACGAAACCGACCTGATAACCTTTCATCGCGACCCCTCTGATGCACTCTTTCAGTTTAACCTTAACGGGAATGAGTTGACATACACACTAAAGATTTTCTCTGAGAACAAAAAACTGGAGCTGAAAAACCGTGAGGTCATTGAACTATCGGTTGGCCCGGCAACTCTTTTAATAGACAATCACCTATACCGGTTTGACAATATCGACAGTAAGAAGTTCAGACCATTTAAGGAGAAAGACCACATCAGTGTACCCGAGAGGAGTATCGACAACTACATGTCTACGTTTGTGAAGAAAAGCATTCTGAACCACAAGGTTGAGGCAACGGGTTTCGTAATAGAGAGTGCCGATGAAACCCCCAAAGCAATACTGGCACTTCAAAACGATCTTGCTCTAAATCCGGTATTAACACTAAAATTCAGGTATCGCGACAAGCTATTTTTAGCAAATACAAAATCAAAAGTGTTTGTTAAGATGACAAACGACAACAACCAATACATCTTCACAAAACTAAAGAGAGACGAACCTTGGGAAAGCAGCATAAAAAAGCTTCTCCCACGTCTTGGACTGAAAGAGACTAACATTACGCAATTTGTAATTAGTGAAGAGAGTAACCATCAGGACAGATTACACCTTCTGGTGTCGTGGATAAACATGAACTCTCAGAAGTTAAAAAAACAGAACATTGAAATACTTCAGGACAACTATGATGAGAAGTACTACACCGAAAGAATAAACTTTAGTTTCAGCTTCTCGGAAAGTGAGGATTGGTTTGACATTAATGCCGTTGTGAAAATTGGAGAATTCAAAATTCCTTTTTATAAATTCAGAAAACAGATTATTAATGGTATCCCTGAATACACCCTTCCTGACGGGCAGATATTCATCATCCCTCAGGAGTGGTTCTCAAAATACTCCGACATCCTACACCATGCCACTGTTGATGACAAAAAGCTGAAGTTAAACAAGATGTTCTTCAACATTCTGAATGATAAAATTGATTCATCACAAAAAAAGAGCTTATCGGAGAAACTGAAATCACTATTCAATAGTTCTGACAAAAAAGAGAAGGTACCCAAACAGATAAAAGCAACATTACGTCCGTATCAGATTGAGGGATTCGTCTGGCTCTGTAAACTAAGCAGAAACAATTTTGGCGGTATTCTGGCTGATGATATGGGACTGGGAAAGACACTTCAAACAATTTCGCTTATTGCAAAACTTAACGAAAAACAAGACGAAACAGAATCAAATTCAACTGAACATCCTGAGCAATTGAGCCTCTTCTCCTCTCCTGAGGTAACAAAAAAAAGCACTCCTTCGGTTGCAGCAAGCTTAATAGTGATGCCAACTTCGCTTATTCACAATTGGTATAACGAAATAACAAAATTTGCTCCTCACCTGAAAGTGTATACCTACACAGGCAATAACAGACTGAAAACAAAAGATATCGGTAAGATTTTAAAACATTACCATCTGGTGCTTACAACGTATGGTATTGTTCGTAATGATATAAAATACCTCCAAACATATATATTTCACTACTCCATACTCGATGAGAGCCAATATGTGAAAAACCCTGCATCAAAAACATATCATGCAGTTACTCAGCTACAATCGAAACATCGGCTAGTGCTTACCGGTACGCCTATCGAAAACTCCCTGTCAGACCTTTGGACGCAGATGAATTTTGTCAATCCCGAACTCTTGGGAAACTTCAACAGGTTTAAGAAATACTACATGACTCCCATCACAAAACGTAACAGTGTGGAGAAGGGCAAAAAACTCAAATCGCTCATCGACCCGTTTATTCTCAGACGAACAAAAGAGATGGTAGCCAAAGATTTGCCGGAAATGACAGAGCAGGTTGTCTATTGCGATATGACTCAGGAACAGAAAGAGTTTTACGAACGTGAGAAGTCAGGTGTTCGCAATGAGATAACCGGCATGTTTAATGTAAAAAACAATAACTCAATCCTTGTTTTACAGGCTCTCACCAAGCTACGGCAGGCTGCTAATCACCCTATTCTTGTGGATGATGAATATGAGGGTTCGTCGGGAAAGTTTGAGCAGGTAATATCTGGTTTAGAGGATATAGTTTCGGAGAAACATAAAGTTCTTGTCTTCTCCTCATTTGTAAAAAACCTTGAGATTATTGAAAAACAACTGATTGAGAAGAATATCAATTTCAGCAAGCTTACAGGTAAAACGGTTAACCGTGAAGAAGCCATAAATAAATTTACAAAAAATGAAAAGTGTAGAATCTTTCTGATATCGCTAAAAGCAGGTGGTGTGGGGCTGAACCTTGTGGAGGCCGATTACGTATTTATGCTCAACCCATGGTGGAACCCTGCGGCTGAATCGCAGGCAATAAGCAGAGCACACCGTATTGGCCAGACAAAGAAAGTGTTTGTCTACAGGTTTATCTCAACCGAAACCATCGAAGAGAAAATTACGCACCTGCAAAAAAAGAAACAAAAACTGGCTGACACATTTATTACTACCGAAAACTTGTTAAAAAATCTTACAAAAGAAGAATTTGAAAAGCTTTTAGCATAATTTTAGTAAATTTGCAATCATATAAAATAATAATTATGAACATGAAACATATTATCACATTTTCTATCATCACGCTATTTTTAGCCGCCGGAACTTTTGCTCAAGAGAAGAATCAGGAGAAGCATAAGCAGATTCGTAAGGTAGGCTCATTTGACAAAGTTAAAGCCACAAAAGGAATTAACGTCACTCTTATTGAAGGAACAAAAGAGCAGGCTGTGGTAACAATTGTTAACGGCACTGTTGCCGATGTTATTACTGAACTTAATAACAAGAGGTTAACAGTAAAGATGAAAACCAAAATATACAAAGATGTAGCAGTTCAGGTTTTCGTAACCTATGTAATAATTCGTGAAATTAATGCTGGGTCGGGTGCTAGTATAGATGCTGAAAATACAATTTCAGCAGATAAGCTACTAATAGAAGGTGGAGCTGACTCTGAAATAGTTTTGGATATTGATGTTAATGCTCTGGAGGCGTCGATATCAGCCGGCAGAATGGAGCTTGAAGGTACAGCTAAATCACAGGTGGTAAAAGCCAACGCCGGTGGCAAATATCTGTCGTACGACCTTACAAGTGATGAGACAATAGCAAAAGCTAACACCGGTGGCCGCATTGAGGTAACAGTTAATGAGTCAATCAAAGCTACCGCATTTAATGGTGGAACTGTTAATTACAAAGGAGACCCCAGTAAAATAGACAAAAAAACCTCACTTGGTGGTAAAGTAAACATCGGGGAATAGATGTTTTGATGCTGTACGATAGCGAAGTCCCGCTTGCGGGATGAAGATACTGAGCGATACCGAAATCAGCAGTCGGCAATAATAGACTCTGACAGTGGTACTTTTGGCAGCAAACAATAGTAGACATCCTGCATCCAGTAACAATCCAGACCCGGAACCCGAAACCCGAAACCCGAAATTTAGAACCCGAACCCCTGAACCCAACTACCCCTTAACATAATACTCTGCATCAATGAGGCTACTCTCATTGTTAGCGTACTTTGCATAGTTAAACCTTTATGCAGGCTGTATGCACCAACCGTTCCATTTTTATAGATAACCAAATAACCTATCTGAAACTTTAATAGTCAGGTCTCTTTTTCACAATTCGATGTACAGCATCCACTACAGACTCCTGTGGAGTTTTTCCTTGCCTCATTAATTGAGTAACAACATTGTGCATATTTTTGCTACCTTAGCAAAGATGTTTGGTTTTTATCCAATATATCTCTGTTTATTGTATTAATTCTAATCTTATTATCTCCTTATATCCGCAACTAAATTGTTAATAAAAAAGGTTCTACTACCATTTTTGTGGAAAATATTAATTTAGCTAAATGAATTTTACAAAAGATTTTTTCAATTTGGTTTTAGATTTTGGTGAAGAATGGGTTATTGAGAG
>JALVBA010000064.1 GCA_027010905.1 Marinilabiliaceae bacterium | reverse complement strand
AAATGAAAGATATCACTAATATTTAGATGGGTTTATTAATAACCCTTTTTAGCTTTCAAACAAATGCTCAAACATTTGGGATAAAGGGCGGTTTGAATCTTGCAAACATGATTTATAAAGATGATGGTAAAACTTACAGCAATAATTATAGGTTAAACCAAGGATTTCATATAGGTTTAACGGTTGATATGTCATTAAATGATTTCTTGTTATTTGGAGGAGGTGTTGAAATCAACTCTATTACGACTGGAATAACATACGACCTTGGCTTATATAGCATTTTCGCTCCTCAAGGAGTAGTGAAAAAATAGAGTGTTAAAATTTTCATTAGGATATAGATTTGGAAATTAGCCTACTTACTGTTTAGAAAAATAGAAAAAGCCTATATGCCCTCCCAATTGTTGCTAATTATGTTTATATATTCGTTAGAAACAAGCATGAAAAATCACTCCAAACCCACTTAACTAGTGAAAATCATCTTCTCTTGTCCACAACCATCTCCTCAACCGCTTTTACCAACCCCTCTTTGTCAAGTCCGCATTCGTGGTAGAGTTCAGTAACAGTGCCATGCTCAACAAAACGATCAGGAACACCCACTCGTTTAACCTTCGCTGAATATCCATTGTCGGCCATAAACTCCAACACAGCACTTCCCATACCACCCACAACAGTGCCATCTTCAACAGTGATAACTCTGTTGAAATTCATAAACACCTCATGCAGTAATTTTTCGTCGAGTGGCTTAACAAAACGCAAATCGTAATGGGCAATTGAAATTCCCCTTTTACTTAACGACTCAATCACCTGCCCCACCTTTACACCAATAGGTCCGATAGTAATAAAAGCCATATCACTACCATCCTTGATCTTTCGCCCTTTGCCAATCTCCACCTCCTCAAAAGGAGTTCTCCAATCGGTTAAAGAACCGGTGCCACGAGGATACCTGATGGCAAATGTACCCTTGTCGGGAAGTTGAGCCGTATACATCAAATTACGAAGTTCCGACTCATCCATCGGACTGCAAGTAGTAATGTTTGGCACACTGCGCATAAACGCAAGGTCGTACACACCATGGTGTGTAGCACCATCAGCTCCCACAAGCCCGCCTCTGTCGAGACAAAACACCACATTGAGTTTTTGGAGTGCAACATCATGTATAACCTGATCGAAGGCACGCTGCATAAAAGTGGAATATACATTACAGAAAGGTACAAAGCCGCTAATTGCCAGCCCTGCCGAAAATGTTACAGCATGCTGCTCGGCAATACCAACATCAAATGCTCTGTCGGGCATCTTCTCCATCATTATATTTAGTGAACATCCACTGGGCATAGCAGGCGTGATGCCAAAAATTTTCTCATTCTTTTCAGCTAACTCAACAATAGTGTGCCCAAATACATCCTGAAATTTGGGAGGAGTATTTTTTTCACTTTTCGGCTCAAGAGTCTCTCCGGTAATCTTGTCGAATTTACCCCCAACAGCATGCCATGCTGTTTGATTCTCTTCAGCCAACTTAAACCCCTTACCCTTTTTTGTTTTGATATGCAAAACCTTTGGACCGAGAATATCTTTCAGGTCATTAAGGATGTTGACCAGACGATTTACATCATGACCATCAACAGGCCCAAAATAGCGAATATTCAACCCTTCAAAAATGTTTGTCTGCTTGGCAAAAAGTGTCTTAATATTATTGTTGACTTTTGTAATCAAATCTTTTGAACGTTCACCTGCGAGGTTAAGTTTTTCAAGAGTTCTGAAAACCTCACTCCTCACCCGGTTGTAGGTGTGTGATGTGGCAATGTCGACCAGATATTCACTAAATCCGCCCACATTAGGGTCAATAGCCATATTATTATCATTAAGGATAATCAACACATTTGCTTTGGTTGAAGCAAGGTTGTTTATCCCCTCAAAAGCGAGACCGGCAGTCATAGCACCATCACCAATCACAGCAACTGATTGCTGCTTTCTCCCCTGCCTTTTAGCCGCAATAGCCATCCCTAAAGCTGCCGAAATAGAGGTAGATGAGTGCCCTACTCCAAAGGCATCATACTCGCTCTCAAAAATATTAGGGAATCCACTAATCCCTTTATATTTTCTATTTGTACGAAATATATCTCTCCTTCCCGTAAGAATTTTATGTCCGTAAGCCTGATGACCCACATCCCAAACTATCTTATCATCGGGGGTATTAAAGGCATAGTGTAGCGCAACGGTCAACTCCACAACCCCCAAGCTGGCACCAAAGTGTCCGGGATTGCATGAGAGCGCATCTATGATAAATTCCCTTAATTCATCGCAAACCAACGGGAGATCCTCTTCCCTGATCTTCTTTAAATCTTCAGGAGTATCTATTTTATCTAAAAAACGGGAGTGTTCCTCGTTCATGTTCGGTATATTCTATTAAAAGCCTGAATAAAAACAAACAAATATAAATCAGGATATGTTCTGATTCACAAAGATAAGAAGTTTGAAACAATCAGTACAATTTTTTTTATTTAAAGCCTCATTCATGGCATAGTGCCACCGTCTGCATGGCTCAAAGCCACATCGATAGTTTTCGGTTAAACAGTATCCGCAAGAAAACTCATTATTTGCCTTCGCTTACCCCTTTGATTCCCCTAAAGGGGAAAACCTAACGCGCATCTTGTGAATAACATTCTGCCAAACTTCTTTATGTTGTGACAATTTTTATAAATCTTAGCAACAAATTAATTGTTGGACAGATAGACTATGGGTTTGTGGAGTGATATTTCAAGAGGTGCTGCCTACATTAGCCGGAGTCGGGTAAGTAATCTTTTTAAGCTATACCTTAGCTTCTGGTACAGCCGTGTGGTAAGGCATCCTGTTCATTGGGGTAAGCCGTTTGCCATTTCAGTTGAGCCGGGCACTGCCTGCACTTTGCATTGTCCTGAATGCCCCACCGGTGCAGGAGTCCTAAATCGTCCCAAAGGGAGAATGGAACTATCCTGGTACAAAAAGTTATTAACAGAGCTATCGCCCCAGCTAACAGTCTTAAATCTTTACCTTCAGGGTGAGCCTCTTCTTCATCCCGATTTTCCAAAGATAGTAAAGATAGCATCCGATAAAAACATCTATAGTATCACCTCAACAAACGGTCAATCTCTTAGCGAGAAACTGGCTCAGGAGCTTGTGCTATCGGGTTTATCAGAGATATACATTTCACTCGACGGGGTAACCCAAAAATCCTATGAAAAGTATCGGGTAGGCGGAGACATTGAGAAGGTGAAGGATACGATTAGAATTTTAAGCAGTACAAAAAAGAGGCTGGGGAGACGGAATCCCTCTATTGTTGCTCAGTTTATTGTTTTCAGGCATAACGAACATGAGATTGCTCAGTATAAAAAGATGGCCTTTGAACTGGGGGCAGACAGGGCTGAAATTAAGAGTGCCCAATTTAATGAGTTCGGCAAAGACAACGTTGAACCTCCACAAAATAGACAATTTAGAAGGTATAGTTCAAATGGAGGTGCCGTATTCAATAACCAGAGATATCAACATTGTTGGAAATCGTGGATGTCGGCAGTTTTTACCTGGGATGGGAAAGTACTTCCCTGCTGTTTCGATAAAGATGGAGATTATGAGTTGGGAAGTGTTATAAATGATAGTTTTGAAACGATATGGAAAGGTGCAAAAGGTGATTTATTCAGAAGGACAATTTTAAAAAGTAAAGAGAAAATAGAGATCTGTTCAAACTGTCCTGAAGGAAGTAATTTTTTCACCTGATTTATTTTTTTTCATATTTTTTTGGAAGTTTTGTTTGATTTAGGACGGATATTACTATTTTTATTAACAATTCAATGTATTTTTTGATGAAAAATCATTGTTAACATTTTTTAAATATTTAACTTTAAACAGAAAACGTTAAGCATGTTTTTCTTTAAGGTGATTAGTTAATATTGGAAATATCGGAACATACAATCTGTTCCTATTTAGATTATATGGCAATAGCTACAGGGAGTAAATTTTTAAGAAAGTTAGACGTATTTATTAGAAGGCAACTGGGACCTACAGTTCTGTCTTCCGGCAATAGTTCTCTCTATTGGCGCGAGCGCATTTTCCACTACTTCTCTCTGGCAATCATAAGTATAGGATTAGTTGTTTACATCTATTACGGTCTTACATTTTTAGAAGCTAAACAATATCCATACGCCATATTTGCAACTTTTGTTTTTCTCTCTGCCCTTTTTGCATCCTCTGTTAAATCGTTATCCTTCCGTTTTCGCGTATCATGGATTATATTTCTGATATTTCTTGTTGGTGTTTACTCTCTTTACGAGTCATTTATCTCTCCTATGGGATACGTACTCCTCTTTTCATACACCATACTTAGCGGTATCTTGTTGGGTCATAAAGGAGCCATCAGAACCATTTTCATTAATGCCCTCACATTTTTAGCACTTGGAATAGCATTTTACTCTCAGCTGTTCGACCTGCCTACTCCCTCAGTCAGCCTGAAACATTATACCAATATTACCATCTCATTTTTAGTAGTTAATCTGGTTACACTATTTCCGTTAATCAGCTTTTTAAATGGCTTGGTTTTCAGCCTTGAGAAGGAGAGGCGATTACGCAAACTTTTACGTCGAGAGCATGAAGATCTGGCACTGGCCAAAAAGAAGGCTGAAGAGTCTGACCATCTGAAAACAGCATTTCTCTCTAATATGTCGCATGAGATACGTACTCCCATGAATGCTATTTTGGGATTCTCAAACCTGTTGTCACATCCCGAGATAAACGCCTCGGAAAAAGATGAGTTTGTAAACCTTATAAAAATTAACGGAAAGAATCTGCTCACTTTGGTTGAAGACATAATCGACATTTCAAAAATCGACAGTGGCCAACTTGTGATTAAGAACGCACCTTGCAGGCTACACGACTTATTATTGACTGTTTACGAATCATTTTTTGATGACATTAAGCGTCGTGGGCTGATGAATCTTAAGCTATATCTCAAAGAGGGAGTGAGTGACGAGAACATTCAGATACTTACTGATGCTCACCGACTAAAACAGATATTTGTTAATCTGGTAGGTAATGCCGTAAAGTTCACTGACCGTGGATTTGTTGAGTTTGGTTACACAATGCTTGATGACCAGTTTGTTAAATTTTATGTAAAAGATACAGGCATTGGGCTGCCTAAAGGGAAAGAGGGGGATATCTTTAACCGTTTCTCGAAGTACAATGATGATAAGGAAAGGTTGTATGGAGGTACAGGCATTGGTCTTTCAATAGCCAAGCACCTTGTTGAGTTGATGGGGGGTGATATCTGGGTTGAGTCGGAGTCATTGGTAGGAACTACATTCTATTTTACACTGCCATTCCATAAGATTGAATCGAAACAGGGCGGCAAGAAGAAGAACTACGAAAGAAAACACGTGTATAACTGGGAGGGAAAAACATTTCTTGTTGCCGAAGATGAAGAGGACAACTTCAGGTATATCGAAGTTGCGCTATCACTCTCCAATGCCAGTTTAATATGGGCGCGTGACGGAAAAGAAGCTATTGAGATATTTAAAAAGGTGAATAACATTGACCTTATACTGATGGATATCAAGATGCCACTTCTGGATGGATATTCTGCCACAAGAGAGATTAAAAAAATTAATAAAGATGTTCCGGTAATTGCCCAAACAGCCTACGCACTAAGCGAAGAGAAAGAGAAATCACTTGCTGCCGGATGTGACGACTACATTGCAAAACCTATAAGCTACGAAGATCTTTTAAGTACTATCCATAAGTTTGTTCCGGGGGCGTAAGATCAGAACCTTCTTGTAAAACCTTTTTTAACTGGTTATTTTAGCAGACAATTCCTTAACCCTAACCTCTACCCTATTTTGCTAAAGAAGTAAACAGCAATACTTAAATATATAAACATTCCTACAATATCGTTGAGCGTAGTTATAAACGGGCCTGTAGCAACAGCAGGGTCTATCTTAATCTTATCCAGCAACAACGGAATAAATGTTCCAAATAAGGAAGCAAAAATAACAACCGAAAACATTGCGACAGCCACAGTAAAGGTGAGTGCCATGTCGGAACCTATCAGATAGTTATAGGTGAAAATAAGAAGTGACAGTATGGTTGCATTAAAAATAGCAATTGAAAACTCTTTAAGAAGTTTTACCCATGGAGTGTCGATACCCATATCCCCACTGGCAAGCGATTGTACAACAATGGCTGAAGACTGAATACCCACATTACCACCCATGGCAGCAATAAGAGGCATAAATATTGCCATTTGCGGGTGGTCACCCAGATTACCCATAAAACCATTCACAACACGTGAGCCTAAAATACCTCCGGCAAGTCCTATTGCCAACCACGGAAAGCGAGCCCTGGTAAGACGCCATACACCATCGGATGCCTCAACATCCTCGGTGATACCTGATGCCAACTGGTAATCCTTTTCGGCCTCTTCACGAATCACATCTACAACATCATCAATAGTGATTCTTCCCAACAATCGCCCCAAGTGGTCAACAACCGGCAGAGCTACCAGGTCATACTTCTCCATTATACTACTTACCTCCTCCGATTTAACATCAGAAACTACTGATATCACATCAGAATTATATATCTCTTTTATTATGGCTTTAGGAGAGCTAAGTAGCAACCTCTTCAGAGAGAGAGTTCCTTTCAGGACGTCATCATCATCAATAACATAAACATAATAAACATCATCCACCTCACTCGCCTGCTTTCTCATACTCCGTAAACAGGTAGGAATATCCCAGTTCTCTTTCACAAGTATAAGCTCTTTGGCCATCAAACTACCGGCAGTACCCTCCTCATAATTCAGAAGATCAACAATGTTGCCTGCACTGTTAACATCTTCCATGTGTGACAGCACCTCCTGCTTACGGTCATCATCAAAATCACCTATAATATCAGCTGCATCGTCCGAATCCATGTTGTTGATAAAACGCTTTGCTATCACTTCCGAAGGCAAGCTCTTCAGAAACTTCTGCCGGTCATCATCTTCCAGCTCAGTAATAACATCAGCGGCCTTGTCATCATCCAAAAGAAAATATAAAAATTTGGCCTCTTCAACATTTAACTCATCATATATTTCAGCTATATCAGCAGGGTGAAGATCCTGAATAATCTCACCTAACTTCTCCTTGTTTTTATTTTCAATCAGCTCCTTCAGATTGTCAATAAATTCTCTAGTAAGTTCGAAGTTCACCATATCGTAGATGTTTTACCGTTAATTAATTATTCTTTTTCTATTGGCGGATTGTTTTGTATAAGCAGTGTAAGCTTTTCAAAATCCTCAACCGACAACTGTTCAGGTCTCATTTTCATATACTCACTGTCCTGTAGTGCCTCCCTGTTGTAAGGAATAACTTTTATTGAGTTTCGTATCGTTTTACGCCGGTGAAGAAAAGTTGCCTTTACCACTCTGAAAAACATCTTCTCATCACAAGTTAATGAACTGCGATTATTGCGTAGAAACCGAATTACCGCCGATTTAACTTTTGGCGGAGGTGAAAAAACATGCTCATGCACTGTGAAAAGATACTCAATATCATAAAAAGCCTGCATAAGTACACTAAGAATACCATACGTTTTAGAGCCCGGTTTTGCAGCAATACGCTCAGCAACCTCTTTTTGAATCATACAAACCACCTGTACAACAAGATTGCGGTTTTCAAGCGTTTTAAAAAAAATCTGACTTGAAATATTATAGGGAAGATTCCCAATTATTGAGAATGGTTTCGAAAACCTGACCGACAAATCCTCCTTCATAAAATCCACTTCAGAGATATTCTCTTTCAATGCCGGAAAATGTTCAGTCAGGTACGCCACTGACTCAGCATCAATCTCAGTAAGAAACAGTGAATCAGCATACCTCTCATATAGCAAACCTGTCAACACACCCATCCCCGGCCCAATCTCCAGAACCTGTTTTGTGTTATTTATTAAGCTATCAACAATTCTACCTGCAATATTATTGTCGGTAAGAAAGTGTTGTCCGAGATGTTTCTTTGCTCTAACCTTGTTCATGAATCAACTGATAAATTGTTTGGGTGTCAAAACAAATTATTATCTTGCACCGCATTTTTTAAAGCGTAAAAGTAAGCAATCAAAAGTTGTTAACAGATTGTAAGGTAATTAAAATTTACAAATCATTATAGTTTGAAACAGTGGCTTAGAAAAATCATACAATTCATTCTCCTCCCTGCATTGGGTATATCTATTGTATGGTGGTTATTTAGAGATCAGAAATTATCACACATTTTAAATATTCTTGCTAATGACACCAACTACTATTGGATTTTACTTTCGATAGCGTTTGGCATTCTAAGTCATTTAAGCAGGGCAGCTCGTTGGCAACAACTTCTTGCAGCAACAGGAGGAAAAACTAGTCTCAACAACTCTTTTTGGGCTGTTATGACGGGATATTTTATTAATCTGCTTGTTCCCCGCATGGGTGAAATATCCAAATGTGGTGTTATAAGTAAATACGAAAACATGTCATTTACAAAGGTGATTGGCACCGTTGTGGTTGAACGACTGTTTGACGTTCTGATGCTGTTGTTTATTTTTGTAGTAGTTTTAACTCTACAATTTGAGTTACTAAGTGAGTTTTTAAGTGGCAATGTGGATGTAGAAAAGATGAAAGGGGCTTTTCTCTCTCCAGTTACTTACATCGTAATTTTTTCAATTGCTGTACTGATATATATAATCAGGCGAAACAGACACTCCATAAAGATTTTCCGCGAGTTCTCGGTTCTGTGGTCAAAATTTAAGGATGGCTTCTCCTCCATACGCAAAGTCAATAATGTCCCACTATTTTGGTTTTATACAATATTTATGTGGATAATGTATTTTGCCATGGTTTATGTCTGTTTCTTTAGCTTCAACGCAACAAGCCATCTGGGAGTATTGGCCGGATTTACTATCCTTTTAACCGGTAGTTTGGGCATGCTTGTTCCTGTTCAGGGCGGGTTAGGAACATGGCATGCAATGGTGATTGCCACACTGGTGCTATTTGATGTTGACAAAGAGATGTCCGCAGTTTTTGCTTTGGTTGTTCATGGAGCACAAACACTGATGATTATTATAATGGGACTTCTGGCCTTTATTATTCTTCCGCTTACCAATCGCGATAAAAATATAGATGAAGAGTGAAAAGTGGTATCGAATACCCTATTTGGCCATATCACTTACGGCTTTTTACTACGTGGGGGAAAAGCTGATATCCTTTGAACAGTGGGACACCATAGATAAAAAGTTAATAACCAACAGTTGGGGCATACTAATAATTATTCAGGTTGCTTTATGGACATTAAATATTGGCTTGGAGTCTTTGCGATGGC
This sequence comes from Marinilabiliaceae bacterium, assembly GCA_027010905.1. Lineage (GTDB taxonomy): Bacteria > Bacteroidota > Bacteroidia > Bacteroidales > Marinilabiliaceae > JAADEM01. The sequence continues at coordinate 3,228 of JALVBA010000064.1, read as the reverse complement.
AAACTCTGCTGAACTCCTTCACAAAAGCAAATTTCATTGATGCTCTGAAAATGGTTATCACCGGGTTTACTACCGGGAGCATTACTCCCCTGAAAGCCGGTGAACCAGGAGGAAAAATTATACTACTAGAAAAGGAGGAGAGAGCCTCGGGCATTTTAGTCTCTGTTTGGGGCAGCTACTTAAATAGTGCTGTTCTGTTTCTTATGGCTTCAACGGTTTTACCTTTTGCTCTGTCAGCCGGATTGATAAATCTACCTTTTGCAATTGATTTATCGTGGTATTCTTACATTATTATCGCTGCTGGCTCACTTGGTTTTAATTATGTTATACTCTACTATTTTTTCAAACAGATAAAAAAACAAGTCCGAAATACCCGATGGGCTTTAAAACCCAGACTGTTCAACAGCTTCAGACCAAAAAATTTTCTTATTCTGCTACTCTACACCATATTAAGAGTTGTGGTCTACAATTTTCAGCTCTACATTTGGTTTATATTCTTCAACGTGTCAGACTTGGGAGTAGATCTTTTACTCCTGTCGCCACTCTATTTTGCAGCCATAACACTAATTCCTGCCATGTTTTTGTTTGATTTGGGAATAAGAGGCTCAGTAGGTATATTTATCTTTAGTGTAATTTCTGATAACACAGGAGCTATTTTATCTGCCATCTTCTTTCTTTGGTTTTTAAATGTTGCAATACCTGTTTTGTGGGGAAGTTTATTGCTTACATCTCGTAAATAGCCTTAATAAAGGCAAAAAAACAGCCATTAAGCGAAAAGCTTGTAATAAACTTTACATTTTATAATTATTCTCATTATCTTTAAAAACCAATTTTAACCTTAAGCATCAATTGATATGGAGCAATATATTTTGGAATTGATTAGGAGTAATAACAGAGTAATCATTCCTAATTTCGGAGCGTTCATTGTTGCAAAAGAGAAAGGTTTTACCATTCTTTTTAACAACTTCTTAAGCTTTAATGACGGACTGCTTGTTGAACATGTGATGAACAAGGAGGATGTTGACAAACTAGAGGCAACTGACCGCATAAATAAATTCGTTGAGAAAATAAACAAAACACTTGATACTACAGGCACCTATGAGCTTAGGGATTTAGGAGTATTTACAAAAGATTCAACCGGAATATTACGATTTACTCAGGGTGAAGATCTCAACAAAACTTTCTTGAACGAGCCTGTGGAAGATACAGAGAGTGACGAACTACTGGACATTGAAACATCAACCTCAGAAGAGGAGACTGTAGGACAACCCGAAGAGCAGCGTGACGTGCCTACTGTAGTTGCACCCCTAGCGGCAACTGAAATTACACCTCCGTCTGACGAACCTAAAATAGAATCAACAGAAAAACACGTAAAAACAAAAGCTCACAAAGACCCTCAAAAGAAGGAGAAAGAGAAAGAGAGAATGGCACTTTTTGTGGTACTCTTTATCCTGATTCCTATTATCGGATTCGGAATATACTACTTCTTTTTTAACAACCCTACTGAGGTAGCTCCGGTAAAAGCTAAGCAGGAGGTTGTAAAAGCCAAACCAATACCTAAGCCGGGAAATAAAACCACTGACGGTGGTATTGTTGCCGGACCTGAAAGTACTGTTGAGAAAAAAAGTGTTACGGCAGAGACTATCACTCAGGCAGTGAAAAAAACAACAATTAAATCACGAAGGCATTTCATTGTAACCGGCAGTTTCAAAGAGGAGAAAAATGCCAATAAGTATGTTGAGTTGATGAGAAATAAAGGCTTTTCATCACCCGATGTAATACCCCGTAATGGAATGTACCTTGTAGGAATTGAGTCATTCTCGTCATTAACAAAGGCTATGGCACGGCAGGAGGAGATGTTAGCTCAGTACAAACTTGAGAGCTGGATTCTGACTGTTAAGTAGCAGAATATTGCGCAAAAACTCACCTTTTGTAACATAGAGTTTTTTGAATGACAATCACCGTAGTGTATATTTTAGCATTCTCTCTGTTATTGGTTTATATTTTTATTTTGTCAAAATATATCCGGTTGTGGAATAGCACTCCGGATTTCTCCTTTCCTAAAAGTGATTCTGAAATTCTAATCACAGTAATAGTTCCTTTTTACAACGAAGAAAAAAATATTCGCAAACTTATTGAATCTCTTCTGCGGCAGTCATTAAACAGTGAGAGCTGGAGAGTGCTATTTGTTAACGACTGCTCTACCGACAACAGTGCTAACATCATTAACAGACTTTGCAAAGGCCGCATAAATTACGAAATACATAACAGTAATGGTTTCGGGAAAAAAACAGCTTTGACAACAGGCATTAACCGGGTTAAAGAGGGATTGATTGTTACTACAGATGCCGACTGCACACACTCTCTTCACTGGTTGAAAACCATATCCTCATTCTACATAAAACACACCCCCGACATGATTATCATGCCTGTGAGAATGACCGGGGGAGACTCCTTCTGGCAACAGTTCCAGAGTTCAGATTTTTTGGCACTCCAGATGGTAGGAGCCGGAGCAGCACTATCGTGCAATCCAATTCTTTGCAACGGAGCAAACCTCGCCTTTAGAAAGGTAGATGAGATTATTAAGTTGAATGAGAAGTACGCATCAGGGGAAGATATGTTTATGCTTGAGTGGAATAGACGAAAAGGCAGAGATATAAAATATCTGAAATCAAAAGAGGTAATTGCACAAACTCCCGGGCCTGAAACCGTTAATCAATTTCTCCAACAACGGGCAAGATGGATATCAAAAGTGGGAGGTTACAGCGATATCTCTATCATACTTATATCGCTACTTTTCTTTTTGGTTAATCTCTTTCAGTTGATACTGTTAATTACAGGATTAACAAACCAGATATTCATGTTGCTATGGCTTACGCTCTTCACCATAAAAACCATTACCGACTACTCATTAATCAGTTCAGGATTTAGTTTTTTCGATACCAAAACAACACCGGGCAGCTTTATTCTAATGCAGTTAACATATCCACTATATATGATTTTTGTATCTTTTTACGGAGTGGTATTTCCGGTAAAGTGGAAACAAAAATGAATATTGGCACATTTTAAAGTTGTATCTAAGAATTAAAATAAAAGAATTAACAAAATGAAAAAAAACGGATTTATTATTCAAATAGTAGGTATTATAAATAGTCGAACGTGAAAAAGATCATTTTAGCATTTAACGTGTTGATATATAAGACAATAGTTCGTTAAAAACACATATAA
>JALVBA010000063.1 GCA_027010905.1 Marinilabiliaceae bacterium | reverse complement strand
GTAATGACTTCTATAAAAACACATGATTTGTCACCCACAAAATATAAGGTTTGAAAAACTGATGCTTTTATTGACGATTTAACTCCGGATGAATAATGCGGGTTAATATTTGTTACCCAATTCCCCTTTATTTTACTATTTTTGCGGCCGATTTGTGTTTTACAAAATAGGTGAACAATAGGATAATTTATGAAGCAAGATATCTATCAGGGTATTAAACCCACAAAAAAGGATCGTAAAGATATGATCCAATATATAAACTTACAGTTAGCAGCATTAGGTCAACCACTGTTTTATGACGATAACGATGCAAAAACAAAATTCTCAAATGCTAAGTTCTTTGCGTTAACTGAGGATCTGATAAAGAGTTTTCGTGAGAAATCAAGACTTCTCTCTAATCATCTTCCTCCGGCTGATGTTCGTCTTCAAAAGTTTATAGATGACTACCTTAAAGATATTGAGTTTGATAGTAAGCTGGTCCGATTACCAAATGACACATTTGTACTTAACCAAAAGGGATTAGCACGCGAATTAAGCCTGCCGCCCAATGGCGATACATTTAAAAGTGAGTTGATAAATTCATATCGTGTAAAACAGGGGATACTTAATAATCCGGCTAACGATAAACGAACTACCAAAGGAACATTTCATATTGTCAGGGGAGGGTTGCCTGTACCGTTAGACAAGAAGGAGGTTCCGAAGATGGCTTTTGCACACATGCTGTCTGCTGCTCTTAATCCACCTGAGGATATGAAGAAGCTGCCGTTTACAGCAAATCAGGATGAGGGTGCTGCTGTAATGGTCTCACTACTTCTTCGTCCTGTAGTTTCGCCTGAGGTAAAAGGTGTGATGAGTGAGAAGAGTATGGAGGTTCGTTTCTTTGCTCCCGGGAGTCTGGTTAGTAATCTTGATTTTGTAGAATCGATTTTTGGAAATGCCGGCGATCCAAACCTTGCTATCAATGACTCTGCACTTGATGTGGAACACTGGACAGGTCATACAGGTAGTGTGATTCTGGCTCCTCACCTTACAAAGATGCTGAAAAAAAATGTTGGCTTACCACACTACGATGATGCTTCGGAGAGGCAGAAACGTGATGGTATGTGCTGGAAAGATGAAAATGAACTCTATAACGACGGTAGTGCCTTTAAGTTAACCTGTCGTGATGAGAGGGGAGTAGTAATTACACTTATTGCCGACAACTATTTTGGCTACTCAAAAAAAGAGATAAAGACACAAATAAGCTACTCTGCCAATCTTTTTGGTCTGGTTGAGGAGGAGCATGCCGGTGGTGCAATTGCTTTTCCACGGGGTAACATGACCGATAAGGTTATGGGTAAGCCCTACACCGCAAAGCTCAACAAGAGATACACATTTAAAGATACCATAAAACTTCTGGGCGATAGAGTTACAGTATATCCTGAAGGTTATGCTGTTGATAACAGATATCCGGATATAATCTATATACCTGAATTTGCTGATATTGATATCAACAAAAGTAAGGTGGGTTGGGATTATGAGGGAGAGGAGTTTTCACTTAAACTATCTCCCAAGAAGATATATATGCATCCTTCAGGACATAAGTTTCAGTTGATAAAACATCCAACGCAGGCTTTGTGGCGTATTGTTGACACTGCTCCTGAGGGAATATTTCTGCATAAGCCTAGTACAGTGTCGGGTGGTGGAAAGTCAGAGATTTCAAAATCACTCCTTAATGCCATTAAGTACGGAGCAGTTTATATTCACGATTTTGAGAAGGATGCTAAACTTGCCGATATGGTTATTAATTATGACTTTTCGAACCGTTGGAAAGATCCTAGAAGAAACAAGAATAAGGCCAGGTCATTTATCAGTCCTGAACGTACTTTGGGTTCGGCTGTTAAATTGTTAACTAATTCGGAACTCTATACCGATGAGTATAACGCATTTCTTGAGAACATACCTGTACATATTCGTACTTTGGTGCTTTATATAAAAAGGCTCTACCGTAGTAATGCTAAAACAGGCGATTGGAAAGATGCCTTGTCGGTTGAGGTAATTAACGGACGGAAAGGTACAGCCCTGATGTATAACAATAATCAGATAATGGCCAGTTATGTACGTATTGGTTTCACTCAGGATGGCGGATGGTATCTGCACAAGCTGAGGTCTGACTTTATTCCCAGTCTGAAAATTCAGATGGAGGATGATATTACAGCATCAATTACGCTACCATCAAACCGTATGAACAATCTTAATCCTGAATATAAGAATAAGAGTGTTAAGCTGGTTACCAACTGCGAGCACTATCTTTTTCAAAGACCCGACGAAGCGGTTATCAGAGGTTACGATAAAGAGGCTGAACAGGATATTGTAAAGGATAATACCTTTTTAACGAACTACGAGCCTCTGGTTAAAGAGGATGCCGTTGAGTTGTTTGAAGATGCCATTAATTTCGATAAGTATACAAAACCTGTTAAAGATTTAATTAAAACTGTTGTCGAGAGTGATAAAAAGGGATATTTTGTTGTGCCGTCACACACACGTATAGTTGACGGTAAACCAACAAAAAATCCAAGATATCTGCAACGTAATATCAATACCCGCGAAACTCTTGACAGCTATATTGCCGAAGTTGGAGTGAGGCTATTCAGAAAGATTAAGAGCGATGCTCCTGTGAATCATCCTGTAAATGCCGTTTTGCCAGGAAGAAGGAATAACCCAATTGATCGCAAGAATGGTATTCGCCCATTGAGTGTGTACAATCCTATCCACTATCAGGAGTTGCCTGAGTTGTTTATGGATTTTATTTGCAGCCTTACCGGTAAGTCGCCATCAACAACCGGGGCAGGCTCAGAGGGTGCATTAACAAAGGGGCCTTTTAACATGCTGGTACCTACTACCGATTTAAATAATGCACTGTTGTCCTATATCCTTACGGAGTATCAGGGATTCAGCTCTGCAGCAGGTTATGTTGGTTCAGAAAATCGTTTCGACCATGATATCAGTATTCTTGTGCCTGAGATTTGGGCACGGCTGGAGCCGAAAGACAGAGATGCTAAAGAGTTGATAAGACACGATTGCCTCGAAAAACTTGACGATTTTGAACATAATGGTGAGAAAGTGTATGCCAGCAGGCTGGGATATCGTATTAACGAAAACTTTGCATTCAGATGTATGAACAGGCTTTTTGATGAGCCGTTAGCTGTGTTTAACGAACGCATGCTGCGTCCGGAATTACAAAGTATGGATGATTATGTTGATGGAGTAAATAATATTGTTGAGGCTCATAAAAAAGTTGCTCTTAACTACTTTAAAGATGGCAGTGTGGAGTCTGCCATTCCACCGTTGAAGATACTGCTACACATTATGGCTTATGGTGAGTATGAAGGGAAGGAGATAAGCAGCACTGAGTTGAGAAACTATTTTGAGCGTGACTCTGTTATTAATAGCGATTGGTACAAAGAGCGACTGAAATTGAAACAACAGAAGGATGTTGAGTTCTATTCCAATAGGGTTGAATATCTGAATGATTTTATTAATAATCCTGAAAATAGTGTTTTGTTGGATGATATGAATATTAATGAGAGACTGGCAAAAGCCAAAAGTTCTTTTGAACTTGCCCAATCGGATAAGTATGTTGAAGCACTGGTTGGTACAATAGGGTTAGACCCGTTGTTTAAGATTTAGGATAAACTATTTATAACATCAATCGAGTAGGTAGGGGGATTACTCCCCCGCCCTCTCACACCACCACGCATGCTCTCGCACGTGGCGGTTTCAATTAATAGTTTAACTTTTCATAATTTAGTGACAAATTAAACAAGTTTTGTTCC
>JALVBA010000062.1 GCA_027010905.1 Marinilabiliaceae bacterium | reverse complement strand
CTGATTGCTATTATCAGTTTCTCCTCCTATATTGTAAAAAACATTATCCTCAATTTTCAGATTTCCATCCTCAAACTGTTTGTAGGAGTCGTCTCCTGATGCCAGAAATTCAATATCTATTCCTTTTGCATGGTTAACAAAGATGGAGTTGTAATAATATCCTCCTGCATTATCTCTAAAGGTTACAACCTTCCCCTGGTTCTGTCCAATGTATGTAACATTGTATATTGTTGGTGTCGCATAAGGAGTTCCTGTTTCAGGGTCTGTACCTCCATCATGCTCTCCGTTCCTGTCGCTATCGGCAGCTTGAAGAGATACCCAAAACTGTCCTTTCCCACGGTATCCCATGTCATAATCAAAAGAGTCGTCACCACAATCAACAGCTAATACATGCTTTACACCAACTGTTCCTCCAAAAAACTCTATACCATCGTCGGCATTCGCGAGGATTTCGATAAAATCAATAGTTGTTTCTGAACCAACACCTCCCAGTGTAAGTCCATTAATTTCATTCCCGGCACCAATATCTGTACCTCCATGTCGAATTGAAATATACTTTAGTGTTCCCGAGTTGTCATTATCATTAGTACCACCAAATGCGCCACGTTCCTCAGATGTGGGAATACCTTCTATTTGTTGTTCCGCCGGCACTGTATTAAGTTTGGCATTGCCGAGAACTATTAATCCTCCCCAAAGCCCACGAACATTGTCTTTAATATTTTCATTTAAACTATCGGCTTCAGCTGTAAATATTATAGGTTTCTCAACTGTTCCAATTGCATTAATTTTGCCTCCTCTGGCTACAATAAGAGCTGAAGCGCTTTCGCCCTGTCCGGCTTTTCCTTTGATAATTGCCCCTGCTTCAATGGTTAATGTTTGACCTGAATTCACAAAACAAAATCCGTCAAGAAGATATGTGTTTCCAGACTTCCAGGTTGTAGTTCCAATTCCAATTCCATTATCTTTAATTACAATAACTTCGGTTGGTTTGTCCTTTTCAGGATTAACTGGGTCGGTCTGCGTACATGAGGAGAAGATTGATGTTACAGCGATTATCAGCGCAATTAACAAGTTTGAATAGTTCATTTTCATTTTTAAAGGTTTTACTGTTGGTTTCATAATTTTTAATGTTACATTCATAATTGATTTGTTTTTTACACTGCAAATAACTTCAATAAATATGATGTGAAAATGAAAGAATGGTTAAGTTAGTTTTAATTCATTGTGCTATTGTTATTCAAAAGTTAACCTGTAATTAACATTACGTTAACGTAGCTCTACTACCTTCGTTTGGTTTAATATTTATAGGTAATGGAAAAATCAGTAAAAATACTTCTTGTTGACGATGAGCCTGATATACTAGAGTTTGTAGGTTTCAACCTTAAAAAGGAGAACTATGAAGTCAGCACCTGTAATAATGGTAAAGATGCACTAAATATGGCACTCAGTTATAGGCCTGATTTAATACTGATGGATGTGATGATGCCCGGGATGGATGGGATAGAGACTTGTGAAGAGATGAGGAGACATAATGAGCTGGATGGAGTGATAATTGTTTTTCTGTCTGCCCGAAGTGAGGACTACTCATTAATAGCCGGACTAAATGCAGGTGCAGATGACTATATCACCAAGCCTGTAAAGCCGAAAGTTCTTATAACAAAACTTAAATCGTTGTTACGCAGAAAGAGTGTTTCCGGACTGTCTGAAGTTGAGGTTACACACACAGCCAAAGAAAAGGGCATTGTCATCGATAAAGAGAGATATATCGTTATAAAAGGGAATAGTGAATTTCTTTTGCCTAAAAAGGAGTTTGAGTTGTTAGCTCTCTTAGCCAGCAAGCCTAAAAAGTTATTTTCCAGAGATGAAATATTTAGAATTGTTTGGGGTGAAGATAATTATATTAGTGATCGCACCATAGATGTACATGTCAGAAGAATAAGAAAGCGGGTGGGTCATGATGTTATAAAAACAGTAAAGGGTGTTGGCTATAGATTTGTTGATCAAGGATAGGTCTTTTTGTATACTCATGTTTAGAGAGTCATTAAAATCATTACCATTCAAGTAGTTTGTGTAGATCCTCCGGTGTTATTATGGAGGTCTTTAGTGGTTTGTACTTCTCCACAAAACTTGTAGGAAAACGATAGCTGCGTCTTTGATTTAGTTTAAACTCGAATGCCGTAACTTAACCGTTAAACTCTTCCACTAAGTCAATCTCTGCCTTATCATAAGTTCTCCAAAAGTGGTAATGTGAATTAAGCTGAATTATGAAAGTAGAAACACAAAATTAGGCTTAAAATTGATAATAAAAACACAAAATTCAGCCTATTGAGGAATTGACAGATGAATTGGTTCTGGATAAAATAGAAAAAAGAGGAGGCACAACTTGTCGTTTTACCCCCTCTTAATTATGGTTGAAGACTTATTTTAGAATTGTACTACTTATACTCATCCCAGCTTTTAATAGGAATATCTGTAATTTCATATTTGCAAAAGGCGTAGACAAATGCACTTGCGAGGCGGGCATTTGTTACTAACGGAATGTTAAAGTCAATTGCATCACGTCTGATTTTATACCCGTTTTTCAGTTCATCCTTAGTAAGATTTTTGGGGATATTAATTACAAGGTCTATTTTCTTGTTTCTAATATACTCTAAAGTGTTTGGTGATTTATCCTCATTGGGCCAGTAAAGGAGTGTTGTTTCAACTCCGTTTTCAGTAAAGAATTTATGTGTACCTCCAGTAGCGTAAAGGTTATACCCTCTTTCGCGCAGCATTCGTGCACTTTTTAGCAGCTCCATCTTTGAACGTAAGGGGCCTGACGAGATAAGAATATTCTTTTTGGGAATAGTGTAACCTACAGCTAACATCGACTGCAGTACAGCATCGTAATAGTTCTCTCCAATACAGCCCACTTCACCTGTTGATGACATGTCGACTCCAAGTACTGGATCGGCCTTGAGCAGTCTGGAAAAAGAGAATTGCGGAGCTTTTATTCCAACGTAATCTAAGTCAAACAAATTCTTCGACGGTTTCTCAACCGGAATATCCAGCATCACTTTGGTAGCAATATCAATCAGGTTAACCTTCAGAACTTTGGATACAAAAGGGAAGCTCCTGGAAGCTCTAAGGTTGCACTCAATAACCTTAATGTCGTTATCCTTTGCCAGCAGCTGCATATTAAATGGCCCGGAAATATTTAGTCCCTTAGCTATCTGACGTGCAATCTTTTTTGCCCGTCGTATTGTTTCTATATAGAGTTTCTGAGGAGGGAATACAATTGTTGCATCGCCCGAGTGTACTCCGGCAAATTCAATGTGTTCAGAAATTGCGTAAGCTACCACCTCCCCATCTTTAGCTACAGCATCAATCTCAATCTCTTTTGCCTGCTCAATAAATTCAGATACTACAACAGGAAACTCTTTCGAGATATTAGCAGCAAGAGTTAGAAAATGTTCAAGTTCATCTTTGTTTGAAACCACGTTCATGGCAGCCCCTGACAAAACATAAGATGGGCGAATCAGAACGGGAAATCCAACCACATCAACAAACATAAAGATATCATTAATACTTGTTAGTTCACTCCAGCTCGGCTGGTCAACCTTCAGATGATCAAGAAGAGCAGAAAATTTCTGGCGATTTTCAGCGCGGTCAATGTCAACCGGCGAAGTACCCAAAATAGGCACATTACGTCGATGAAGTTTTATTGCCAGATTGTTTGGAATCTGGCCACCTACCGAAACAATAACCCCTTTAGGCGTTTCAAGGTCAACAATATCAAGTACTCGTTCAAGTGTCAGCTCGTCGAAATAGAGACGGTCGCACATATCGTAGTCGGTACTTACTGTCTCGGGGTTGTAATTTATCATTATTGAACGGTAGTCTTGTTCATTAACAGTGTCGAGTGCATTAACACTACACCAGTCGAACTCCACACTTGACCCTATCCGGTAAGCTCCCGAACCAAGAACAATAACAGATTTCCCATCTCTTTCATAGTCAATATCGTTCTCCTTACCGTTGTATGTAAGATAGAGATAGTTTATCTGAGCAGGAAATTCACCGGCCATGGTGTCAATCTGCTTAACTACCGGAAGGATACCTTTTTCTTTTCGATGCTGTCGTACTGCAAGCAATCCTTTCTCCATTCCACTTGAAGAACTGTTTGTTACAATCCTTGCGATTTGAAAGTCACTGAACCCCATTTTTTTTGCATCATACAGCATGTCGTCAGGAAGCTCACTAAGAGAGTTGTGCTGTGCCATTAGTTTCTGTTGGTCAGTTATGTTTTTCAGTTTCTCCAGAAACCACTTGTCTATTTTTGTAAGTTCATGAATCTCATCAACTGTCGACCCGTTTTGCAGTGCTTCAGAAATGGCAAATACACGCTGGTCGGTTGGTTCCTGCAGCTCGGTATTAATATCTTCAATATTTATTGGCTGGTTGGCTACAAATCCGTGCATCCCCTGACCAACCATTCTGAGGCCTTTCTGAATCACCTCTTCAAAACTACGTCCGATAGACATAATCTCACCAACACTCTTCATACTTGACCCGATAAGCTTTGAAACACCGGTGAATTTGCTCAAATCCCAACGAGGAATTTTACAAACAATATAATCAAGAGCAGGCTCAAAAAAGGCAGGTGTTGTTTTGGTTACTGAGTTTTTCAGTTGATGCAGTCCGTAACCAAGCCCCAGTTTTGCAGCTACAAAAGCTAACGGGTAACCGGTTGCTTTAGACGCCAGAGCACTTGACCGAGATAGACGGGCATTAACCTCAATCACTCTGTAATCTTCTGAGTAAGGGTCGAGGGCATACTGTACGTTACACTCACCCACTACACCAATGTGACGGATAATTTTTATCGCCAATTCACGTAATTTGTGATACTCGGTGTTTGAGAGTGTTTGCGAGGGTGCAACAACGATACTCTCTCCTGTGTGGATTCCAAGAGGGTCGAAGTTCTCCATGTTACAAACTGTGATGCAGTTGTTGTACGCATCGCGCACAACCTCGTACTCTACCTCTTTCCAACCCTTAATAGACTCCTCTACCAATATCTGATTTGAATATGAAAATGCATTATTTGCACGATCGATAAGCTCCTCCTTATCATTGCAAAATCCACTTCCCATTCCACCAAGAGTATAGGCTGCCCTGATAATTATTGGATATCCGATATCTTCAGCAGCCTCAACTGCATCGTCAACAGATGTAACGGCAATACTATTGGGGGTTTTAACGTCAATTTCCTTAAGCTTACTCGTAAATATCTCACGGTCTTCGGTGTCAATAATCGCCTGAATAGGAGTTCCAAGAACTTCAACATTGTACTTCTCAAGTATTCCTCCTTCGTAAAGTTTTATTCCGCAATTAAGTGCTGTTTGCCCACCAAAGGCAAGAAGAATTCCGTCCGGTTGCTCTTTTTTCATCACCTCCTCAACAAAAAATGGAGTTACAGGCAGAAAATATATCTTATCTGCAATACCTTCAGATGTTTGAACTGTTGCAATATTTGGGTTGATAAGAATTGTTGTAATCCCCTCTTCCTTTAGGGCTTTAAGGGCTTGTGACCCTGAGTAATCAAATTCTCCTGCTTCCCCAATCTTTAGAGCTCCCGACCCAAGTACAATTACCTTTTTGACGTCTTTCTTCATTTGAATAGCTTAATAGTTTTATAGCTTAATTTTTTCTTTGGCACAAAAGTACTAATTTTTTGCATAAAAAGTTTTGTTCTAAATATTATTTGTATAATTTTGCATCGAAAATGTATATTTATACATTGACGATATGAAAGAAAAAACACAAAGGTTAATTGCAATAAAGCAGATAGTATCTGATAAGAGGATTAGCAGTCAGGAGGAGTTGTTAAAAATGCTTATTAAGCAGGGTTACAATATTACTCAGGCTACTCTGTCGAGAGATTTGAAATATCTGAAGGTTGCGAAGGTTCCTGACTCGGAAACAGGTTACAGATATGGGATTCTGGAAAACAGCCGGAAACAGCCGGATGAGGATTTAACTCTTGAAGGATTTCCTTTGAATAGGATTAATTCAATTGAGTTTTCAGGGTCGATGGCTATAATTAAAACCAAGCCGGGGTTTGCAAATAGTATTGCATCAGTAATTGATAGTTTTGGAATATTTGAGGTGTTGGGAACTATTGCCGGAGATGATACGATACTACTGATTAACCGTGACGGAGTTTTAAAATCAGATGTGATAAATGCACTTGATTTAATTATTCCCGGATTAAAAAATAAAATTATATGAATGATTTCAAGATATCGGAAGCAACTAAGGAGCATCTTCCGTACGTAGATGTAATATTGAAAACCATTAAGGATGCTGCAAAGGTGAGAGGGACGGGAATAGCAAAACGTTCTCCTGATTATCTGATTGCAAAAATAAACGAGGGCAAAGCTATTATCGCCTTGAAGGGTGATGAGTTCGCCGGATTTTGTTACTTGGAGTCGTGGGGAGGAAAACAGTTTGTTGCCAACTCGGGGCTGATAGTAGTTGAGAAGTTTAGGGGGCAAGGGCTGGCAAAAGCAATAAAAAGAAAGGCTTTTGAGTTGTCAAGGGAGCTGTTTCCTAATTCCAAAATATTTGGACTGACCACAGGTTTAGCAGTGATGAAGATAAATTCGGATTTGGGTTACAGACCTGTCACCTTCTCCGAGCTTACCGATGACGATGAGTTCTGGAAGGGATGTCGGAGTTGTGTAAATTATGATATTTTAGTCCGTACTAACAGAAATCACTGTCTCTGTACAGGGATGCTCTACACCCCATCTAAAGAGGAGGATGAAAAAGGGGGTAGTGAAGAAAAAAGAGACTCAACAAAAGAGCTGGATGTTGTTAACAGGTGGGTGAAGTTTAAGCAGTTTGTACTGTTAAGACGAGGAAATATTCAGAAAAAGAATTTAAAACAGAAAAGAAGTATCTTAAGTACACTCTTTTCGATTTAACGAAAAAAACAGAAATATGAAAGAGAAAGTAGTTTTAGCATACAGCGGAGGATTGGATACATCATTTTGCGTGAAGTATCTTTCGGACGAGAAAGAGCTTGAGATATATTCAGCTATTGCAAATACCGGAGGCTTCTCTGGAAATGAGCTGGCGGACATAGAGACCAAGGCCTATGAACTTGGTGTTACAAATCATAAAACACTTGATGTTACCCAAACATACTACGATAGGTGTATAAAATATATGATTTACGGGAATATCCTAAAGAATCATACATACCCGCTATCTGTTAGTTCGGAGCGTATTTTTCAGGCAATAGCAATTGTTAACTATGCACGGGAAATTGGAGCCAAATACATTGCTCACGGTAGTACCGGTGCGGGGAATGACCAGATACGGTTTGACCTCACTTTTCAGATTCTTGCTCCCGAAATAAAAATCCTCACTCCTATCAGAGATTTAACTCTCTCGAGAGATGAGGAGATTGATTACCTGAAGAAGTTTGGTGTGGTGAGAGACTGGAGTAAAATGGAGTATTCCATAAATAAAGGGCTGTGGGGTACAAGTATAGGAGGTAAGGAAACATTGACTACCAATGAGACTCTACCCGAAGAGGCGTATCCCAGTCAGGTGGAGAAAACTGAGGAGACTGAGATGATTATTGAGTTTGAGAAGGGCGAAATAAAAAGTATCGACGGAAAAGAGTTTGTAAATAAAACAGATGCCATTATAGATATTGAATCGAAAGCCAAAGTGTATGGAATAGGTCGTGATATGCATGTTGGTGATACAATAATCGGTATTAAGGGTAGGGTTGGATTTGAGGCTGCCGCTCCCCTTATTCTGATTAAAGCTCACGAAGTACTTGAGAAGCATGTCCTCACGAAATGGCAGATGTACTGGAAAGAGCAGATGGCTAACTGGTACGGAATGCTGTTACACGAGGCTCAGTATCTTGAGCCTGTAATGCGTGATATCGAGGCATTTCTCAATAGTTCGCAGGAGAACGTGTCAGGCAAGGTAATAATCCGCCTTAACCCATACAGATTTTTTGTTGTTGGCATTGAGTCAGAGCACGACCTTATGAACAGTGGGTTTGGTGAGTATGGAGAAGTAAACAAGGCATGGAATGGAAATGATGTTGAAGGCTTTACTAAAATCATGTCAAACTCAATGAAGATTTACAACACAGTAAATAAAGACAAATTGAATTTTGTGTAAAAATTTTCAGTAACAAATTCTGGGGAAAACTCATTAGCCAGAGAGCCCTTTAACTATAGATTTATGATAAAAGCTGGAATAATAGGAGGAGCAGGATATACTGCCGGGGAGTTGATTCGTATTTTAATCAACCATCCGCAGGCAGAGATTGAGTTTATACAAAGCACAAGCAATGCGGGTAATTCTGTTGCCGATGTACATACGGATCTTTTTGGAGAGATAGAGACATCATTTGTTTCTGCACCGGATATCCATTCTGCTGATGTTCTCTTTTTATGCATGGGGCATGGGCGGTCGAAGTCGTATGTTGACGAGTTGCCTGAAACATACAAAGGGAAGGTGATAGACCTTAGCCACGATTTCAGGTTAAAGAGTAGTGCCGGGGATTTTGTTTATGGATTGCCGGAGTTGCAGCGTGATAAAATTGCTAAGGCATCACATATTGCTAATCCGGGTTGTTTTGCTACGGCAATTCAACTTGCACTTTTGCCAATGGCTGCATCAAATAATCTTAGTGAGGTTCACATTCATGCTGTTACCGGTTCAACAGGAGCAGGTCAATCGCCAACAGTAACAAATCACTTTAGCTGGAGAAACAATAATGCGTCCGTTTACAAAGCATTCGGGCATCAGCACTTGGGAGAGATAGGAGAAACGCTTTTGCAGCTACAGAGTGGTTTTGACGCACCGGTGAATTTTGTTCCTATGCGAGGTGATTTCCCTCGGGGGATAATGGCTTCTGTCTATTTGGATTCACAATTGAGTGAGCAGGAGGCAGTAAAACTGTACAAGGAGTACTATCAGCCACATCCGTTTGTTCATGTTGTTGACAGAAACCCTGATTTGAAGATGGTGGTAAATACCAATAAAGCCGTTCTTTATGTCAAAAAATACAGTAATAAATTGCACATAGTCAGTTTTGTCGATAATCTCCTGAAAGGGGCATCGGGACAGGCTGTACAAAATATGAATCTTATTTTTGGATTGGATGAATTAACAGGTCTTCGTCTCAAACCTATGGCTTTTTAGCTTTTAGTTAAATATTTATGTTGGTTTTTGCTTTCCCACAAAAGGGGAGTATTACCAAAATCAAGTTAAAGTATGAACCTATTTGATGTATATAGCTTATTTAATATTACTCCTGTACGAGCAGAGGGGTGCTATTTGTGGGATGACAAAGGAACCAAATATCTTGACCTTTATGGTGGCCATGCCGTAATCTCTATTGGGCACAGCCATCCTCACTACGTTGATAGGATATCATCACAGCTAAACAGGATGGGGTTCTACTCAAACTCCGTTGTAAATCCAATGCAGGAGGAGTTAGCACAAAAGCTTGGTGACCTTTGCGAGATGTATGACTACTCACTTTTTCTGTGTAATTCAGGAGCAGAGGCAAATGAGAATGCATTTAAGGTAGCATCGTTTCACACCGGGCGAAGTAAGATTGTTGCATTTGAAAAAGCTTTTCACGGGCGTACCTCGGCAGCCGTTGCCGCAACTGATAATACTAAAATTGTTGCTCCGGTTAACAGCTTCCATCAGGTTGAGTTTCTTCCCTTTAACGATATTGATAGGGTTGAACAGGTCTTGAGTAAAAAAGATGTGGCTGCTGTTATCATCGAAGGTATCCAGGGGGTTGGAGGGGTAAATATTCCCGACTACGATTTTTTGAGAGCACTGGAGAAGGTGTGTAAAAAGTTTGGTACTCTGCTTATCCTTGATGAGATACAGAGTGGATATGGAAGGAGCGGTAAGTTTTTTGCTTTTCAGTATGCAGAAATACAACCTGATATTATTACAATAGCTAAAGGTATGGGTAATGGATTTCCTATTGGAGGGGTACTTATATCGCCGGAGATTAAATCGGAGAAAGGGATGCTGGGTACAACATTTGGAGGGAACTACCTCGCATGCGCCGCAGGACTGGCTGTTTTAGAGGTAATGAAGGAAGAGAGTCTGATTTTGAACGCAAAAGAGATAGGAGAGTATTTATTAAATAATTTACAATCAACAATTTCGGCTAAAGAGCTGAGAGGCGAAGGGTTAATGATTGGAGTTGAGTTCTATGAAAAAATTTCTGCAATTAGGCTTCAATTATTAAAGGGAAAAAATATTTTTACTGGAGTTTCCGGAGTTAATACACTAAGGTTATTGCCGCCTCTAACCCTTTCAAAAAAGCAGGCAGACAGCTTTTTAGGTAGTTTGCATGCTCTATTAAATAGTTCTTAACACATTTTTTGATAAATATGATTAGGTCATACTGGAATGAAGAATGGAATGAGAGAATAATTAGTATTCCGGATAGTTTTTAGGCTAAAGCTTGAGATTAACCGGAAATAGGTGTTAATTTTAAGGCTTAAAAATTATCTTATGAAAGAGAAAAGTATTGCTATTATTGGGGGTGGTAATTTGGGTACTGCGATTGCCAGGGGCTTAATAGCCGAAGGTGTGGCCACCCCATCAAACATGACTATTACACGCAGAAGGGTATCACTGCTTAAAGAGCTTTCGGAGATGGGTGTTAACACTACTGATGATAATGCTCTTGCTGCCCGGGATGCTGACATTCTGATACTGGGAGTTAAACCCTTTCAGTTGGAGAAGGTAATATCCGAAATTAAATCTTCTATCACTGAAAATACTATAATTGTATCTGTTGCTACCGGAGTGTCCGCTGAAAAGATTCAGGAGATGTGTGGTCTTCAACTGCCAGTTTTCAGAGCAATGCCCAATACTGCCATTGAGATAGGTGAGTCAATGACTTGTGTATCGTCGCTTAACGCTACTGAAAAACAGGAGAGTGATGTTGTTGAACTTTTCAGCCATCTGGGCAAAGCAATTATTATTCCTGAGGAGCTGATGTCATCGGCTACGGTACTTGCGGCTTGTGGAATTGCGTATGCCCTCCGATATATCCGTGCCTCAACACAGGGAGGTGTTGAGATAGGTTTTGGCTCTAATCTTGCGCTTCAAATTGCCGCTCAGACGGTAAAAGGGGCAGCTGAATTACTCATCCAAAAGGGTAACCATCCTGAGGATGAGATTGACAAGGTAACTACTCCCTGGGGTGTGACTATCTCAGGACTTAACGAGATGGAACATCAAGGATTCAGCTCATCACTTATTAAAGGGTTGTTAACCTCGTACAATAAAATAGAAAACGGTAAGTAGTCAACTTCGTATGTCTGAAAAAATTACCATAAAGATAGGCTCTAACGTACTTACTGCTGATGACAGACAGTTAGATATGTCGAGAATTAAGCATCTTGCCGACCAGATTGCTACAATGCACAAATATGGGAAGAAGATTGTTCTTGTCTCTTCGGGGGCAGTTGCAGCTGGACGAAGTATGGTTAGTTTAAGTAAAAGGACGGATACTGTAACAGAGCGTCAGGTTCTTTCATCTATAGGTCAGGTAAAGCTGATGGGTATCTATTCTAAACTATTTGAGGAGCTGGGGATTCCTGTTGCACAGGTTTTAGTTACCAAGCAGGATTTTAGAACCAGAGAGCACTATCTGAATATGAAAAATTGTATCACAGGGCTGTGGAATAGTGGCATCTTGCCAATAGTGAATGAGAATGATGCAATCTCGGTAACAGCACTAATGTTTACCGATAACGATGAGCTTGCAGGCCTTATGGCCTCGATGATGAGTTGTGATTCTCTCTATATTTTGAGTAATGTTGACGGAATATTTAACGGCAATCCGGCAAGTGCTGAGAGCAACGTTATCAGGAAGATTGTCAATGATGCATCTTCTGAGATGTTCTCTTTTATCTCTTCATCGAAATCTGGTTTTGGAAGAGGTGGGATGCAGACGAAATGTCGTATCGCTCAGAAGACGGCTGCATCTGGTGTTTCAGTTCACATTGCAAACGGAAGAAAAGAGAATATTTTGCTCGATATTGAATCAAAATCTGATGAGGTGGTTCATACACACTTTATTCCCGGAGAGAAGTGCCCGGCGGTGAAAAAATGGATGGCCTATTCTGATGGTTTCACCAAGGCAGAGTTGACAATAAACAGTGGTGCCCTTGAAGCATTGCGCTCCGAGAAGGCCACAAGCTTGCTGTTACCTGGAGTGATAGACTTTGATGGTGATTTCCTGAAAGGAGACCTTATTCGTATTTTGAGTGAGAAAGGAGAGATTATTGGAATAGGAAAGGCATCTTACAGCCTGCAAAAAGCTGAGGAGCACATAAACGATAAAAAGTATAGACCGCTGATTCATTATGATTATCTCTACCTATTTTCACATTGAGAAAGAGGAATTTGGAGGCGATAGTATTGTATGTCAATTGTCTTGTAGTGAAAAAGGTTGAGTTTAGTTAGTAGAATTAAGGACGATGTCAAATAGGAGTCCCAAAGGTGCGAAACAACAATAGCCGAAGGTGCAACTTTCACCTCCCCTCAAGGGAGGGGCGGGGTGGGGTCGGCGAAATA
>JALVBA010000061.1 GCA_027010905.1 Marinilabiliaceae bacterium | reverse complement strand
ACATAAACGGGGTAAAAATTATTTCTTATCTTTGATAACCAAACAAAGAAGAGGAATTACGATGCGAAAAAGTGGAAGACCATTAATCTTGATAACTAATGATGACGGAATAAAAGCCGGGGGTTTAGCTGCTTTGGTGGAGGTTGCCAAACCTTTTGGCGATGTGGTGGTGGTAGTTCCTAACGAGTCGTACTCCGCTATGTCGCACGCCATAACTGTGAAACACCCACTATACGTAAAAGAGGTTAAGCGCAAAAAAGGTCTAATACTGTACAAAGTTAACGGAACACCGGCAGACTGCATCAAACTTTCAATTAACACCCTGCTCAACAAATCTCCTGATATCATCTTATCCGGCATCAACCATGGAAGTAACTCTTCGGTTAGCATACACTACTCAGGCACTATGGGAGCTGCCCGCGAAGGAGCAATAAACAGCATCCCATCCATCGGCTTTTCTCTTCTAAGTCATAGACATGATGCCGACTTCACTTTTGCAAAACCCTATATTAAAAAGATTTTAAGGCACACTATTACTTCGGGATTACCTAAAGGAACATTTCTAAACGTAAACATCCCGGATGGTGATAACCTAAAAGGGGTGAAAATTTGCCGGCAGACTAAAGGAAAGTGGGTAGAGGAGCTTATTGAACGGGAAGACCCGCATAAACGAAGATACTTTTGGCTGACAGGATATTTCAGAAATTTTGAACCTGATGCAACCGATACTGACGAGTATGCTTTGAAAAAGAGTTACGTTTCGGTTGTGCCATGTATGATAGATACTACAGACCACCAATATCTTAATCACTTAAAAAATATTCAGGATGAACTGCAAGTGCAATAAACTAATAATTGGTATTATAATTGGGCTGGTGCTTCCCATTATAACAGCCGGAGCTATTTACCTCTCTCTCTTCAATGGGGAAATTGGATTTGTTGAGTTTTTATCACGCTTGATGCAAGTTAACGGCATGGGCAAACTTTTAAGCATAAGTGTATTATCAAATATGATTGTGTTTTTTATTGCTGTAAATACCGAACGGTTACTGGCAGCAAGAGGGATACTTACATCGACGATAATTTATGGTGTAGTAGTATTTGCATTTAAGTTTTTAGGGTGAAAATATAAATCTCGCTAAGGCGCAAAGGAATAACGAATTTAACTTTATAATGAAATATTACTTAATAGCCGGCGAAGCTTCAGGAGACCTTCATGCATCAAACTTGATGAAAGCAATAAAATCTTTAGATAGAGATGCCGAATTCAGATTTTGGGGTGGTGACCTGATGGCAGAAGTTGGAGGCACTCAGGTTAAGCACTATCGCGAAACTGCCTACATGGGCATTTGGGATGTATTCATAAATCTGCACAACATCAGAAAAAATTTCAAGGAGTGTGAAAAAGATTTGCTCCAATATCAGCCTGATATATTTATACCGGTTGATTACGGTGGCTTTAATCTGCGCATGGCAAAGTATGCACACCAGAACGGAATAGAAACGCACTACTACATCCCACCCAAAGTGTGGGCATGGAATACAAAAAGGGTAAAAAAAATTAAGGCCTACATAAATCATGCGTATGTTATCCTGCCGTTTGAGGAGACATTTCTGAAAAAATATGGAATAGATGTTAATTACAGCGGCAGCCCGGTGGTTGATGCAATATACAATAGAAAAAACAGAGACGAATCGTTTGAATCTTTCATTAAACGAAACTCTCTTGACAACAGACCTAAAGTAGCACTACTTGCCGGAAGTCGGAAATCAGAAATAAAGCACAATCTTCCTGATATGATTAAGATGGTAGAGAAGTTTCCCAAATTTCAGTTTGTGATTGCAGCTGCTCCATCTTTTTCGGCTGAAGACTACAAGCCATACACTGAAAACCGGGATGTTTATAGCGTTTTCGACCAGACATACGAACTGTTGCAACAGGCTGAGGCAGCTTTAGTAACATCAGGCACTGCAACACTTGAGACTGCCCTGCTGAACTGTCCGCAAATAGTAACTTACAAAATGTGGGGAGGCTGGCTCACAGACTTTGTGGCAAAAAAGGTTTTATTGAAAGTTCCATTTATATCTCTAGTAAATCTCATCCTCGAAAAAGAGTCAGTAAAAGAGTTGTTTCAAAAATCATTCTCATTAGAGCTGCTTGAAAGTGAACTGAGAAAATTACTGAACGACACACCACGCCGCAAAGAGATGCTGAACGATTACAAACAGTTACAGCTACGAATGGGAAAACAGGGGGCAAGTGAGAAAACTGCAAAGATGATTCTGGAACAGAGCGGAATTATTATTGAGAAACATAAACACTGAATCATCTTATTGGATTAATCATTTTAATATTATACCTTTGGGCATTATACTAAATGGTATAATACTACTTGGTATAATACCAAGCGGTACAATCAGAATTTACAAAAGATTAATTAAAATGAAATCATCACCTTTCAAATACGGCTTTACCGTTTCCGGGAAATCCTTCACAAATAGGGAGGCTGAAAAAAACAAATTACTCAACAACTTAATCAGTGGTATTAACACAACAATTATATCACCAAGAAGGTGGGGCAAATCATCTCTTGTCGAGGCTGTAATATCTGACATCAAAAAAAAATATCCAAAACATAAAACCGTAGAGATAGACCTGTTTTATGTATCAAGTGAAGAAGAGTTCTTAGAAATATTTGCTGAAAAGGTAATTAAAGCCTCTGCGTCAAAGTGGGAAGACAGAATTAAAAACACTAAAGAGTTTTTCAAGCATCTCATTCCCACAATAAATTTAGGGATAGACCCCAATAATGATTTTAGTATAAAATTTAAATGGGAAGAGATAACGAAGCATAAGGATGAGATATTGAACCTTCCGGAAGTTATTGCACAAAAAAAGGATATAAAGTTCATCATTAGTATGGATGAATTTCAAAACCTTGCTACTTTTAAAGAGTATGCCATTTTAGAAAAAAGAATCAGGTCAGTTTGGCAACGACAAAAACATACGACATACTGCCTTTTTGGAAGTAAGCGCCACATGATGTCTGAGATTTTCAACAATACTTCTAAACCATTTTACAGATTTGGAGATGTAATTTTCCTACAAAAAATAGACTCAATCCACTGGGTTAAATTCATTATTAAGAAATTTAAGGAGACTAAAAAAGAGATAACTCCTGAGGATGCAACGATTATTGCCAAGACAATGGGCAATCACTCTTGGTATGTTCAGCAATTGTCAAGTTATGTTTGGGAGAGAACAGAAACTGTTGCCGGCAAAGCTGAGATTCAATCAGCAATAAATGAGCTGGTTTATGCTAACTCACCCTTTTTCCTAAAAGAGATTGAGGTTTTGAGCAGCACACAAATCAACCTCCTAAGAGCAATTGCCAACAACGAAATTCAGCTAACCAGCATTGCAGTAATGAGTAAATACAGAATTGGAACTCCTCAAAACATTATAAAGAACATACGCATATTAAGCAACAATGACATCATTGATAAATACAATGGTAAACATGAGATATTAGACCCTGCCTTTAGGTTATGGTTTCTTAAACAATTCTACAACGTAGATTTCACAAAAATGCTCACCACTGATTGACAACAAAATCAAAGATTATTTTTAATTTTAGCACGATTAACAAATTAGACCATCCAATGACAGCACTACTAAAAAAAGAGATATCATCATTTTTCAGCTCGGTGACCGGGTATCTGGTTATTTCGGTCTTCCTGATAACCACCGGACTATTCCTGTGGGTTATACCCGGCGAGTTTAATATTCTGTACGGAGGATACTCAACTCTTGAGCCGCTTTTTTACCTCGCTCCATGGATATACCTTTTTCTGGTACCGGCAGTTACAATGCGTCTTTTTGCCGACGAGAAGAGGTCAGGCACACTTGAGCTACTGCTTGTGAGGCCGTTAACTACCTATCAGATTATCTGGGCAAAATACCTCTCTGCCGTAATTGTTATCTTTCTAAGTCTGATACCCACTTTCCTCTATTTCTTCTCGGTTTACAGTTTAGGAAACCCAGTTGGGAATATCGATACCGGAGGCACATGGGGCTCATACATCGGGCTCTTCCTGCTGGCTGCCGTATATGCGGCAATAGGCATTTTCGCATCCTCAGTAACCGATAATCAGGTAATTGCTTTTATTCTTGCCATCCTCCTCTCCTTCTTCTTCTACACAGGTTTCGAATCCATTGCATCAATACCGGCATTTCACAGTTTTCAGAATGCTATTATCTCCCTTGGTATCGACCAGCACTACAGCTCTATTAGTCGTGGAGTGGTTGATTCGAGAGACCTGCTCTATTTTAGCAGTGTGATAGCTCTCTTTATCATCATCACCAAAACTGTTTTAGACAGCAGGCAGTGGAGATAGAAAATATAGTCCCGAAGGAAGTGAGAAAGAGACAATAGAGTAATAACAACTAAAATAAGACCAAACAATACAAAAGGGCTTTAATCATGAAAAAAAGCATACTTCATCTAATAATAACTTTAGTAATAATACTGGCAGTAAATCTTATTGCCGACTCATGGTTTTTCAGAATTGATTTGACTTCTGAAAAAAGATATACCCTGACAAATATTACTAAAGCTTTCATCAAATCACTCGATGAGGATATTCTGATTAAAGTCTATCTCTCGGGCGACCTCAACCCCGGTTTTAAAAGGCTATCAAAAGCAACTAAAGAGATGCTCGACGAATTTGAGGTATCCTCTTCATCACTTCAGTATGATTTTATTGACCCAGGTGAAGGAACAAAGAAGGAGAAGAAAACATTTGCCGAATATCTCGAGAAGATGGGTCTTCAGCCCTACCCCGTAATTGAGACGAAGGAGGATGGTCGCAAAACACAAAGTTATGTCTTCCCCTACGCAATAATCTACCTCAATGGAAAAGAGATTCCGGTTAATCTGCTGGACAATATACAAGGGGTATCAGGTCAGGAAAACCTCAACCGCTCCATTGAAGGGCTGGAATTCAAGTTGATTAACACTCTGCGCAAACTTGTAATTAAAGAGAAACCTGCCATTGCATTTCTTGAAGGGCATGGTGAACTGGATGAGTTGGATGTAATTGATATTACCCATGAACTTTCGCAAAACTATCGTGTTGAACGTGGTCAGCTGAGTGGCGACGTTACGGAGCTCAACAACTACAAAGCCATTATCATTGCAAAACCCCACAAACCATTTTCTGAAAAAGACAAGTTTGTAATCGACAAATACCTTATGCAGGGAGGAAGCATTCTGTGGCTTGTTGATGCTGTTAATATCACACTCGACAGTTTGATTAAATCGACACAAACAATGGGAGTATGGGCACAGCTAAACCTTGACGACATTCTCTTTAGATACGGAGTTCGCATCAATCCGGTTCTCATCGAAGATATTCAGGCAGGTCGGATTCCTATAAACCTGGCACCTACCGGAAGCACTCCCAAGTTTGTACCAGTACCGTGGCTCTACAGTCCGCTACTCATACCCTCGCAATCAAGTCCGGTGTCGCGAAACATCAACTTGGTAAGAGCCGATTTTGCCAGTTACATCGACACGGTAGGTGAGAATCTCCAACTAATCAGAACGCCACTACTGCGAACCTCGCAGTTTACAAAAACCACTCAAGTGCCTGTATTGGTAACTCTTGCTTCGGTAAACCAAAAGCCCCGAAAAGAAGAGTTCAACAAATCTTTCCTTCCTGTTGCCTATTCACTACAAGGGAAATTCCCCTCGGTATTTGCCAACCGACCTGTACCCAAAGGAATAAAAAACAATACCG
Source organism: Marinilabiliaceae bacterium (assembly GCA_027010905.1). Taxonomy (GTDB): domain Bacteria; phylum Bacteroidota; class Bacteroidia; order Bacteroidales; family Marinilabiliaceae; genus JAADEM01. The sequence continues at coordinate 6,929 of JALVBA010000061.1, read as the reverse complement.
ATACCTCAACACCTCTGAGCAGGTCAACAAAAATGATAGTTGTTGCAGATGGCGATATTATACGAAACGATGTTAAGTTTAAAGATAGTAATCCCCGAATACTACCTTTAGGTTATGATGAGCTGACTCACCAAACTTACGGAAACAAACAGTTTATCATCAATGCCATTGATTATTTGTGTGACGATGAGGGATGGATGGAGTTGCGCTCACGAAGCTTCACTCTGCGACTTCTCGACAAAGAGAAACTATCTTCTGAGACCTCTTTCTGGAAATGGATAAATGTTATCATTCCCGTATTGATGGTTGTTATTTTGGGTATAATATTCATATTTATCCGCAAAAAGAGATATACAAAAAAGAGAATGAAAAAAAACTAAAATACAATCTTAATAAATATCCGATTTTTTGATATATTTGATAAAAATATTAAACACCAGAGCTTTCGTGCCAAAGTGTTATTCTTTAACTAAATGTTAAACTAATGAAATTTATAGTTTCCAGTTTAGAATTATTAAACCATCTACAGGCTATAAGCCGCGTTATCAGTAATAAAAGTACACTTCCAATTCTAGACAATTTCCTTTTCGACCTTCAGGGGCAGAAGCTTACCCTTACGGCATCCGACCTTGAGGTAACGATGATTACCTCTTTGGATATTGAGAGTGTCGACGGTGAGGGGCTGATTGCCATGCCTTCGAGACTGCTTTTAGAGACTCTGAAGAAATTTCCCGAGCAACCTTTGAGTTTCGAGATTGACATGGAGAAATACTCCATCTCTATTGTTACCGAAAAGGGTAAGTTTAGTATTGTTGGACAGAACGGGGAAGATTTCCCTGAGTTACCGGGAATCAACGAAGAGAAAGCATCTAGTATACAGGTTCCTGTTGAGCTGTTAGAGACCGGTATCAACAAAACTCTTTTTGCCACTGCTGATGATGAGTTACGACCTGTGATGAATGGAATATTATTGGAGATATCTCCTGAGCGAGTGAACTTTGTTGCTTCCGATTCGCACAAGCTTGTACGTTACCAACGATTAGATGCCCATGCTGAGATTGAAGCCTCATTCATTCTTCCTAAAAAACCGGCCAGCTCGCTAAAGAGCATTCTGCCGAAAGAGGAGGGTGATGTTGCTATTGAGTTTGATGACAAAAACGCTATCTTCACTCTGCATAACTACAAACTTGTTTGCCGGCTTGTTGAAGGTAACTACCCCAGCTACAATTCCGTTATACCACAAGACAATCCAAACAAAGTTATTATCGACAGAGTTGAGTTCAGCAACACTTTAGGTCGTGTATCGCTATTCTCAAATCAGGCTAACAATCTGATTAAACTGAAACTTGAGAGTAATAAGATGACTGTTTCGGCGCAGGATTTGGACTTTTCAATCTCAGCCTTTGAGCATATCAATTGCCAGTACAATGGTGATGAGATGGAGATTGGATTTAAGTCTGCCTTCCTTGGTGAGATTCTTGACAACCTGAGCTCCGAAGAGGTTATCCTTGAGATGAGTGACCCTTCACGTGCAGGAATACTTCTGCCATTTGAGAAGAATGAGAATGAAGACGAACTGATGCTTCTTATGCCTATGATGATTAATGCATAGAGGAAATAAATAATATTAGGAATTGATTAAGGGTTTCGTTAATAGCGAAACCCTTATTTTTATACCTATATATGATATAGAAACTTTCCGTTTAACAACAGACCGTTACTGTCATTTAAACTATTCCAAGCAGATACTTAAAACTAACTAATTACCTGGATATCCTTAAGTAACCGCAAAGCTGTTCAACAAAAATAACCATAGGTGAAACCTATGGAGATGTCTAAATATCCAATAAATACAACCCACATCAATTAGTTGAACATCACGGGAATTTTGGGAACTTTTTAAAGTCAGGATCACGCTTCTCGAGAAATGCTTTACGCCCCTCCTGCGCCTCCTCCATCAGGTAAAACATTAGCGTTGCATCACCTGCCAACTCCATTATTCCGGCCTGACCATCGAGCTCGGCATTTAGTCCGCGCTTAATCATTCGAAGCGCCATTGGGCTACGTTGCAAAATTATTTTACACCACTCCACTGTTGCATCTTCAAGCTCATTCAATACCACAACCCTGTTTACCATACCCATTTCCATAGCCTCCTGGGCAGAGTATTGCTGACACAAAAACCAAATTTCACGAGCCTTCTTCTGACCAACATGGCGTGCAAGGTATGATGAACCAAACCCCGCATCGAAGCTACCCACCTTAGGTCCGCTCTGTCCGAAAATAGCGTTATCACTAGCCACTGTAAGGTCGCAGATAACGTGCAACACATGACCACCACCAATAGCATAACCGTTAACCATAGCAATCACCGGCTTAGGTAGTGAGCGAATTCGTTTGTGAAGATCAAGCACATTGAGGCGAGGTACACCATCTTCGTCAATGTAACCACCGTGACCTTTCACATTCTGGTCTCCTCCTGAACAAAAAGCCTTCTCTCCTTCACCCGTAAGTATTACCACCCCCACATCTTTATCTTCGCGGCAAATGTCAAATGCTTCAAGCATCTCATTCACTGTTTTAGGGCGAAACGCATTGTAAACCTGAGGCCGGTTAATCGTAACTTTAGCAATTCCTTCCCAATACTCCAATTTTATATCTTCAAAATCTTTCAATTTTTTCCAATCTCTATTCATAACACTTCTTTTAATCGTTTAAAATAACTCCTCAGAGTTTTTGCATTCTCTTTTTTAGGTGTAATTACCTCTAGAATGAGTGGCTTTTCGCCCTCACTAAAGAACTGGGGCAACAACTTTACCAGATCATCCTCGTTGGTTGCGCAAAGATAATCTAATCCATACATCTCCGACAGAGGTTGAACTGAGATATCGTGCCCAGCTTCAAAAAAGTCTTCGAGGTAACCTGTTTCCGAAGGTCCCGGAATAAACCTAAATATTCCTCCACCTCCATTATTTATCACTATAATTTTCAACTTTGATGAGAGGTACTTGTTCCACAAACCATTGCTATCATACAGAAACGAAAGGTCTCCTGTAACCAACAGAGTATCATTTTGCGAAGCATAACAGGCTCCTGCGGCTGTACTTACCGAACCATCTATACCACTTGTACCTCTGTTGGAGTAACAGGTATGTGAATGAAACTCCTCAAAAAGCTGAACATACCTCACCACTGTACTATTTCCCCAATGGACATCAAATTTCTTAGGCAGATGATTTTTCAGAACTTCAAAAACCTTCAGGTCACTCCACGATATCTCCTTCAAATACTGTGTATGACTTTTCGCCGACCTCTCAAACCGATTACTCCACAACTCAAAGTATCGTGGTTTCTTCTCTTTAGTTAATGGTAACAAGCCATCAAGCAATACTTCAAGCGAAACAGGCAGAGAGTGTGACAACTGCATGTAGGTATCCATCAGGGGAACATGCTCACTAACCTGCCAATGGTATTTAGGCGGATTATTCCTCAGGTAGGTCTTAATCATTTTAGATACCACAGCACCCTCCGTCGATATCAGCAGGTCAGGTTGAAATATTGCCACCTCATCTTCTGTAATTGTTGAGATAACCCTGTCGATGCAAGGGTATATATTTTCACCGCCAATATTTGTCTGGGTCTCAGTAAGTACAACCGCCTGCTTCAAATCACCAGCTATGTTTAACAGGCGTTCCAGCTCTGCTGAACCTTCACTCTCACCCAACACAATCAGTATATTGGATGATGAGTTCCATATCTCAGCCAATATGTTCAACTGCTTTGAAGATAAGCCGGCTTGAGATCTCATAAAATCAACAACGCGAACCTTCTCCTTCGTTCCTGACTTACCGTACAGAGGCTCATTAAACGGTGCATTAATATGCACAGGCCCCCTTTTGCTAATACAACAATTGATTATCGCCTCATTAATCAGTCTGTTAACGTGCCAGATCTCACCTTCATTTTGTATATCAGTGGGCAGTGTGCATGAGTAGTTCAGATGACTATCTAATGCTCCGTCCTGACGTATCGTCTGTCCATCGCCCTGATCAATCATAGCTTGAGGTCTGTCGGCTGACACAACTATCAGAGGAATATTCCTGTAGTAAGCTTCGGCAATGGCTGGTGCGTAATTAAGCAGAGCTGAACCACTGGTACAAAACAGAGCTACAGGCCTGTTCAGTTCACGTGCCATGCCAAGTGCGAAAAACCCTGCGCTTCGTTCATCAACTATTGTTAAACAGTTAAAACTCTCATCACCTGCAAAGGTTAAAATCAACGGAGCGTTCCTTGAGCCAGGAGAGATAACAACATCTGTTATCCCATGCGCTTTGAATAGTCCTGAAAGTATATTGGTTATTTTTTTATCTGATACTGACATTTTAAGTGGTTAAATGGTTACAGGGTTACAGGGTTATATGTTCATATCTCACTTCTTCGGTTTATCGGGATTTACATTATCTTCCTCTAAATTTTTGGTTGTTACTGTTGTTAAAATTTTCATTTGTTCAATGGCTAACTTATTAAGTTTCACAAGCCTTTCAGCTTGCGATATTTTTTCATTAATCCATATCGCATTTATATTTCTTTAACACTAATTTTATAACTATTTAATCCTGCTTGATTTCTAATTATGGCATATTCGCCATAATTAAAATCAGGATTATGAATTCGTTCCCAAATTCCAAGATATTCAACAATGTTTCTGTTTCTCAACCAATCAGAGATAAAAAAATCTCCATCTTTAGCTTTTAACATATCGGCTAAAAAATATACTCAACTACTCTGAGACCTATTTAACTACTGACAACAGTGTTTCTGCTTTCAGTTGAGTCTCCTCCCACTCTGCTTCCGGTTGTGAGTCTTTTGTTAGTCCGCCACCAACATATAGTTGCACTCCTTTGTTTGTAAATTGCATACATCGTAAATTAACAAAAAGGTTAAACGAATCGATACATACAGGACCTATAAAACCGGAATAGTAGGTGCGTTCATACCTTTCAATCTGTTCAATTAACTTAATCGCTCTCTCTTTAGGCAGACCGCTTACAGCTGGTGTTGGATGTAGCTGGTTAATTAACTTGCTTATCATTCCTATGTCATCAAGCACAAATCTGAATATGGTTCTTAGGTGTGCAATCCTCCCAGCCTTAACTGTTTCGGGTCCTTTAATTTGATAATCTGCAACATTCAGATCATCAATTATACCTCTAACAAAATCGGTAACCATCTGTTGCTCATTCAACTCCTTTTTATTCCACAATTGCTCAAATGTAAGCTGCGGCTGCCAGGTTATTGTTCCGGCCAGTGATGCAATTCTACACCTGCTGCTCTTACGAGCCATTAATGTTTCAGGTGTTGCCCCTATCCACAAACCCACTTTGGGAGAGTAGAAAAATGAGATAAAAGCGCTGGGATACTTCCGGCACAACTCAATAAATATTTCAATTCCCTTCTGAGGTTTAACTCCATCAACATTCAGAACCCGAGATAAGACAACTTTCTCCACCAGAGTTGATTCAATCTCCGTTCTCATTTGATTAAACAGCGACAAGTACTCTCTTTTTGAAATAATTCGGCGTGGGTTAATTAAGTGATCATTTGAAGGCATCTTCAAATCATCATTAAACAGCTCTCTTATCTCATACTCGGTATGAACATTATTAGTTTTAACTGTGTCGATAAACAGAGTGTCACTATTAGATTTATCGAAAGGAGCTATGACAAACCCCTCGTGATTAAGCCAATCCATATTGTCATCCACCATGCGGCTATTTCCTGCAATATGTACTATTTCTGATGTAGCAGGCCTACGATAAAAAACCCACGAATCAATCTTTTGAGTATTTTTAGTATTATTCTCCATCTCTCTGACGGTTTGGTTAACGAAAGCCCTATTCATATTTAAACTCAAAGATAATAAAATATGCACTTTGAAAATATTATATCAGCTCTCTTTTGATTTAGTTTCAAAATATATTTACTTTACCATATCATTTAGAAACCCAAAAGCAGCATCGGTTATGGAAAACAGTCATGATTTAAAACAGCTAAGCTACAAGCAGCTGAAGGATGAAAAGTATGATTTGGCAATTTTGCCATGGGGAGCAACTGAAGCGCACAACTATCACCTGCCTTACGGAACCGACAATTATGAGACAGCTGTAATAGTTAATAAATCGGCTGAGATTGCCACAGAATATGGTGCAAGAGTTTTGGTTTTACCGGCTATCCCTTTTGGAGTAAACACCGGACAAGCCGACATTCCTTATGATATTAACATGATGCCCTCAACACAAAAGATGATTATTGAAGATGTAACAATCTCAATGATTAGAAGTGGTGTTAAGAAACTTCTGATACTGAACGGGCACGGTGGTAACGATTTTAAAACCATCATCAGGGAAGTAGGGTTTGAGCACCCCGAAATATGCCTCTGTTCTGCCAACTGGTTTCAGGCACTCGACCACAACAAGTATTTCGATTATCTCGGCGACCATGCCGATGAGATGGAGACAAGCCTAATGTTGCACCTTTTCCCTGAACTGGTTTTACCACTCGATGAAGCAGGAAACGGGCAGCACAAAAAATTTACCGTTCAGGGATTAAATGAGAGATGGGCATGGGCTGAGCGCAAATGGAGCGAGGTAACAAATGATACCGGCGTGGGTAATCCCTACCATGCTACTGCAGTTAAGGGTGAGAAATTCATCGACGATTTATGCCAAAAATTAGGGGTGTTTCTGCATGAATTGTCTATAACTTCGAGGGAAAAGTTTTATAAGTATTAAAGATCTACCATATAACAATACTCCGTTATAAACTTAAGCGGCAATAGTACCAAAATACAATAGTTTGTCCAATCTCTTTTTATTTTTAGCATAGTATGGATTAATCCCGAACACGTCAAAAAAACGGTTCATCAGTAA
>JALVBA010000060.1 GCA_027010905.1 Marinilabiliaceae bacterium | reverse complement strand
TATTTGTAAATATTCTAAATAATAATCATCACTTACTACATAATCCAAACATTTTTCCACCACTGTAGTTGGATATGAAATGCAAGAAATGGATTTCTTACCTTGAAACCAAGTTTATGCATAATTCAGGCTAAAGCATTGGTTTTTAATTCTGTAACATTTTCCTTTGCGGAGAGGAAGGGATTCGAACCCCCGGTACCCTTACGAGTACACATGCTTTCCAGGCATGCCATTTCAACCACTCATGCACCTCTCCAGTAGGTTGCAAAAGTAGAATAATATTTTGGACGGAGTAACAAAAAACAAAAAATATATTTCGGGTTACTTTACATTCCTCTTTTTGGTTAACTTTGACATGAATTTTAATGATATAATATTTCCAAAAATTATGAAAGGGGTAAAACAGTTATTTATAGCAAGCTTGTTGCTAATGTTTTTTGCATGTAATTCATTAAAGAAGCTTGAAACCACACAGTCATCGGCGCAAGCAGCGTATGAGTCAGCCAATTATAGCGAAGCATTAACTTTGTATGAGCAGCTTATTCAGTTATATAAAGATAATGGTAAGGATATTCCGGTTGATATTAAAATGAATGCCGGAAAATCAGCTTATGAAATTAAAAATTATGATATTGCCAAAGGCTATCTCACTGAAGTGTTTAAAGAGAATAAAAATGTTGAACCGTTAATGATGTTAATCGATATCAGTAAGCAATCGGGCAGTAGGGATGAGCTGAAGAGTTTGATTGAGAATCATACTGAACTGCTTAAAGAGAACGGAGAGGGTGATTTTGCCAATACTGAACTTTTCAATATTAACTACTCCAAAGGAGATATGGAAGTTGCCTATTCAAACTATAACAGTATCGAGAATCCCGATAAAGAGTTGTTTGATGAGTATTTGAATATATTGATGGATTTGGACAAGAAAAAGGAGGCTAAACAGTCTTGTATTGAAGCATTGAAAAGTGATGACAGTAACGTTGCTGCCTTGGAGTGGTTAGCAATAGATGAGTACACAAATGCTGAAAATTGGTATAAGAGTATGATGGCAAAATACAACAAAAATAAGAATGCTACATCTTATGCCTATCTACGTCGCGACCTTAAAAAAGTGTCTGTACAATATAGGGGTGCACGCGATAAGTTTTTGAAACTTAGAGACATTGATCCTGATAATAAGAAGTACATTAGATATCTGGAGAATTGCTACCTGCGACTTGAGGTGAAGGATAAGGCTGCTGAAATGGACAGGCTTTTGAAATAATATTTTATAAATGATGAAACAGATTTGGCCGGATGCGTGCGGGAATTAGCAGACTATTTTTGATTGTTCTATTTTTTTTATTGAGTGTGAATAGCTACGGGCAGGTGTCTGTTGATTCGTTGTACAATAGGCTGACTGAGAATCAGCGTTTGTCTCTGCTGTTTATTTCAAATAATAACTATAGCCAAAATCAAGGCTATAGTCTGATTAAGGCCTCCGAATTTTTCGGACAAAACTTATCTGTCAATGCAGATTGTCTTGTGGATATCTCTTCCGGTTTTACCGATAATCTTCAACTACCATTTCCAGATTTTTATACTCTAAATTTTGTAAAGGATACAGGAGCGATAAAACGGCTGATTGAAAGCAGCTGTAACTATTTTTGCAGGGAGGGAGCTGTGGGAGTGCTTTTTAAGTATTTAGGCTATAGAGGAGTTAATAGTTCACCCTACCTGATGGCGTCCTACAATAACGGTAAATTTTTAATAACAAGGGTTGCCCTCTTTGATGGGTTGGCTCTAATGAAACCGCTTATGGATAATGAGAGCTTCTACTCCGAGAGGCTCTCATTCAGTAAAGAGCACAATAGTTTTAAAAATTGGGTAGGTTTGTTTAGTGATTCCCCCTCCGGTCTACTGGTTAGTTTTGAGGAGCTATTGAAAGATGGTACTCTTTTCTACACCGATAGTCTTGAACGAAGTATCGATAAATTACAACGAGCAATAGAGAGTAATACTATTGATAAGGAGCTGATTAGCAAATATGTAAAACTTGCGTTAGTGCGTAAAACGTCCGAAGTGGTGGATGTTGAAGACGAGCAGAAGCAGATAAAAGGGAGATGGGAGGTATGGCTCAGAACGTTTAGCATTGTTCAGCGCATGAGAGATATTGATGATGAACACTCTTTCATCTCTGTAGATTCTAATTATGGTGTTCTTGACCTTACCGGTAATTTTGTTACTGTAAAAAGCAGATATAAAAACCCTGAGTTTATTGTCTCTGATTTATCCTCTCTTGATTCCTTGCCTGATGTTAAACAGTTAATAGTTGTTGTATCAGAAAGAGATAGTCTGTCTGCTGAGTACCTTGAGAATTTACAGAGTTATTTTAAGTTAAAGCTGATATATCTTGGAGGCAGAAAGGGATTTAAGCAGTGGCTGTATAATTCACTCTTTTTTGATAAGATACTTTACTCGCCAAGTAATTTTTCAGGTATCGATCTTCTACTCGATCAGGTAATTTTTGGTGGAGCAGCAGTAAACGGTGTTATACCATATTCCGATGAGTTTGTAAGAAAAGGGTTTGGACAGGTTTCATACGAAAACCTGCGGATAGGATATGGCTTTCCGGCTTTGGTACAGATGAGTGCTGATACTTTACGAAGAATAGATTCGATACTTAGTGTTGCGGTCAAGAAGAGGATGACACCGGGAGGTCAGGTTATGGTTGTGAAAGATGGTTATGTGGTCTACAACAAATCGTTTGGGTATACTACTTACCGTAAAAATACCAAGGTAGATAGCCGTAAAATTTATGATCTTGCTTCACTCACAAAAATTGTGTCTACGATGCCGCTCATAATGCAGCTGTACGATGAGAAAAAGATTGACCTCAATGCTAAGCTAAAAAAGTACCTGCCCGAAACAGACACTCTGGAGACAGGAGAGTTGACTATTAGGCAGTTACTTTTGCACGAAGCGGGACTGCCATCTTACATTCCCTTCTATTTCGATTATGTCGATTCCACATCTTTCAGAGGCTCAATGTATAGTGGACACTATTCGCGCACATACAACATTAGACTCGACAGGCACTTCTTTTTCAACAAAAATGTGAGGTATAAGAGCAACGTGTTCAGTAAGCACCTCGACACACTATTCAGTGTTAGGCTATCTGAAAATACATATATGAATTACCATTACAGGGATTCGGTTTTTAAGAGGGTAATTAATGTGAAGTTAAGGCACGATAAGGAGTATCTCTACAGCGATGTTGGTTACTATCTTCTTATGAAGGTTATTGAACGGGTAACGGGTTCTGACTTTGATAAGCTGTTTGAAAATAGGATTTCCAAACCATTAGGAGCTGATGAATTAATCTTTAATCCTTTGCACGGCCATTTAAAGAGCGATATTGTACCTTCGGGCAGGGATGTGATTTTCCGTAAGGAGATGTTGCAAGGATATGTTAACGATGGGGGTGCAGCAATGTTAGGTGGTATTGGTGCTCATGCCGGACTGTTTGGAAACAGCGCCGACCTTGCTGAATTTGCACAGATGCTGTTGAACAAGGGTAGTTATGGCGGATTCTTACTAATCGATTCTTCTACGGTTAACCTCTTTACATCGAAACAAAATGACCATAACAGGCGAGGATTAGGCTTTGATAAACCTGAGTTTGATATCGATAAAGACACGCCTGTGTCTATTTATGCCTCACCGTCATCCTTTGGTCATTCCGGATTTACAGGAACATTAATGTGGATTGATCCACACTATAACCTTGTATACATCTTTCTTTCTAACAGAGTATATCCCGATAGTTATAATAGAAAATTAATCACCCACAATATACGTACTAAAATTCAGGATGTGATTTACCGGTCATTTCTTACGGAAGATGAAATTAAACTAATTGACACTATTCGTAATAAACAGTAGAATAATTTATATTTTTAAGAATATTTTAACTTAAATAGTCCTTTCAAAACTACAATATGTATTAAATTTGCATTTAGGTATTAAGAATCCTAAAATGAAAAAAGTGTTATGATAGAAAAATTTAACAAAAAAATTGCTATTTCCGGGTCTTTTAAAAACGATGGGTATCATAACGATCCCTACCTGCGGTCGCTTATTACCAGCCATGAGAAGATATCAACAAAGATTTATAAATCTTCAGAGCAAGGGTCAAAAGCAATCGCAAACGAGATATCATCGATAATTAAGATTAAAGAGCTTGAGGAGAAGAAGTGTGTGTTGGGACTTGCCGTAGGTTCGGCTCCCAATGAGGTATATAGCGAGTTGATACGTCTCCATCAAGAGGAGGGATTGAGCTTTAAAAATGTTATAGTTTTTGGTGTGATGGAGTATTATCCTATTGCACCTGACGCACTGCAGAGTTTTAACCGCAGTATAAGAGATAAGCTTTTTAACCATATCGATATCCCCAAAGAGAACATAAATTATATTGACAGTACAATATCGCAGGAGAAAGTTTACGATTTTTGCATTAAGTTTGAAGAGAAGATTGAGAATTTGGGTGGAATTGACATGCAGGTGCTTGGCGTTGGTAGTACCGGCCATATTGGATTGAACGAGCCGGGCTCTTCGGTAAACTCTCTGACGCGTATTGTATCACTTGATGATATTACCCGTACTGCCGGTGCATCTGATTTCTTTGGTAAAGAAAATGTACCCCGAAAGGCCATAACAATGGGAATTAAAACTATTCTTAATTCAAAGCGGGTACGACTTTTGGCTTGGGGTGAAGGAAAAGCCAATGTTCTGGCTCATACCATTGAAGGAGATATGAGTGAAGAGATTCCTGCATCATTTTTACAGATACACAAGGATGCTCGTATTGTTATGGATGAAGCAGGTGGAGCCGAGTTGACACGTATCAAAACGCCATGGTTAATCGATTCTGTTAAGTGGGATGAGGGCTTGATAAAGAAAGCAGTTGTTTGGCTCTGCCAGAAGATGAATAGGCCTATTCTGAAGCTTACAGACAGAGATTATAACGACAACGGAATGGGAGATCTGCTTACCGAGAAAGGCTCTGCATACAATATTAATATCGATATCTTCAACCAGTTGCAGCGCACCATAACCGGATGGCCGGGTGGTAAACCCAATGCTGATGACTCTAACAGACCTGAGCGTAAGGATCCTCCGCAAAAGCGTGTGCTGATATTCTCTCCACACCCCGATGATGATGTAATCTCAATGGGAGGTACTCTGCTTCGTTTGGTGGATCAGAAACATGAAGTTAACCTTGCCTATCAGGTTTCGGGTAATCTGGCTGTTTCGGATGCTGATGTGTTACGTTACCTTGATTTTGTAAGCGACTACGCAGGAACAATCACCGAGGAGCATAATTTGATAATGAAGCAGCATAAGAAGATTAGGAAATTCCTTGAAAACAAAAAGCCTGATCAGATTGATTTACCTGAGGTGAGAGTGATAAAAGGGTTGATTCGTAAGGGTGAAGCAAAAGCTGCGTGTCGTTATGCTGGAATAAAAGATGAGAATGTGAACTTCCTTAACCTTCCTTTCTACGAGACAGGTGGTGTTGAGAAGAAACCTATAGGGCCGGATGATATTAAGATTATTGTTGAGCTAATACAGGAGATTAAACCTCACCAGATATTTGCAGCTGGTGACCTGTCTGACCCGCATGGTACACACAGGGTTTGCCTCGATGCTATCTTTAAAGCAATCGATATACTCAAAAAAGAGGCATGGATGAAGAATTGTTGGGTTTGGTTATATCGTGGTGCATGGCATGAGTGGGATATTCATCAAATCGAGATGGCTGTTCCAATCAGTCCTGAAGAGTTGTTGCGTAAGCGTACCGCTATTTTCAAACACCAGTCGCAAAAAGATGGTGCAATGTTTTTGGGAGGTGATAGCCGCGAATTTTGGCAACGTGCCGAAGATCGTAACAAAGGAACTGCAAACACTTATGACAAGCTTGGAATGGCTGAATATGAAGCCTTTGAAGCGTTTGTTAGATACGAGTTTATTTAGACCTTAAAGCAGATAAAGGCAGATTGTCTGATATATTTAGTCGTTTTGACTTGATTTGAGAGGCTCACTTGTGTTATTAAATAGGATGCAGAGAGACTGAAGGGTAAAGCAAAGTTTTCCCCGGATTGCATTTAGGACATGTAAGTCAGTTCGGTATTGAAAAGGTTGTGAATAGTATGTATCGAAAACGGGGTACTGGGAGTAATCTTCTTGCTGGGCAACGAATTCAGCGATGAAGACAGGAAGGTTTTCTCTAAAGTTGCAGATGAATGACAGACACCGACATATACAAAACTATTTCGCATAGGGCTGAGGGAGCTTACAAGGAGAAAGGAAGTAAGTTTCTGGCTTTTGCTTTTCCCGTTTTTACCGAAGATGAAATTAAAGAGCATCTTACAAAATTGAAAAAGGATTTTTATGATGCCCGCCATCATTGTTATGCCTGGAAACTGGGGCTTGATGGTAACAGGTTTCGTACAAATGACGATGGTGAACCCTCCGGTACTGCCGGCAAACCTATCTACGGACAGATGCTCTCACATGAGCTGACTAATATTTTGGTTGTTATTGTGCGCTATTTTGGAGGTACTAAGTTAGGTACTAGTGGTCTGATACACGCCTACAAAACGGCAACTAAAGATACATTTGCAAATGCCACCTTTGTTGAACGTACAGTGAATACCAGCCTTGTAGTTAAGTTTGATTATGGTGTGATGAATGATGTAATGAGGATTATTAAAGATGAAAACCCTGAAATTGTTACACAGGATTTTAATCTTAATTGTAAAATGGAACTTAGCATCAGAAATTCCAAAGCAGAGATGTTGGTTAGTAAATTAAGAAAGCTGGAGTCTGTCAGGGTAGAGGTGTCAGATTAAATGTGAAATATTAACCTCATTATTAAAATATTTTAATAACCTATTTAGTTTATATGTAAAGATGCAAAAGATGGTTAAGCGTATTGGGTTGATTGTTATTACATTTTATTGTGTGCTATTACGCATATTAATTGAAGTAATTTAGATAATGAGGCATTTTGTTATTGGTGATATTCATGGCAGGATTACTGCCCTGAAGCAGTGTTTGGAACTATCCGGTTTCGATATGGACAGGGATATGCTTATCAGTCTGGGTGATGTGTGTGACAGAGGAGATTTTGTTAAGGAGAGTTTTGACTTGCTGTTGAAAATTAAATATCTCAAATATGTTCTTGGTAATCACGACAAGTGGTTTCTGAAGTGGGCTATTACAGGAAAATTGGAGTTTCAGTATGGAGAGGAGAGCATAAAGAGCTACAAAGGAGAGGCAGTTCCTGAAAGCCATATTAATCTGCTCCAAAACTCATCGCTATACTATCTTTTGGATAACAGGCTGTTTGTTCATGCCGGCATTGATGTATACAAACCGCTGAGACAACAGACTGAGTTTGATTTTTTGTGGAATAGGAGCTTGGTAGAGATGATTATGAAATCAGGTGAAAACCCGAAGACTCCTTTTGATGAGATTTTTGTGGGGCATACGCCTACCACGGTCTACAATTATGAAAAGCCGATTTTAGTTAATGGCATAGTGATGATGGACACTGGTGCCGGCAAAGGAGGTAAACTCACTATCATGAATGTTGAAACTAAAGAGTTTTGGCAAAGCAAGAAGACAGGTGAGAAGTAACAACGTAGAAGAGTGTTTGATTCTATTAACGCTCGAATGTTCTCCAAAGGATTACGAGGTGAGTTTGGCTACTTTTGCACATAAAAGGTGCATTATTAGAGTTTTTTTAAAAGGTTTGTGTCTGAATTAATTTTAATGTGAATTAATCATCATTTAAAATATAGTGATTATTTTTGCCCTGCCAACCAAGTGGTTTTTCAATATCATAATTTTTTAGTAAGCGGCCTTTAACAAAAGGCAAAGCAGTTATTGGATTGCTTAAACGAACTCCTTTAATTAGTAAGTCCTCAACATCATCAGCAATTATAGGAATCCGTATATCGGTATTTTTATAACCAAGAACAAGATTGTTAATTGAAACTCCTTTGGCATGCCTGATATACAAGCCATAAGAAGGTAGATTTTCCCACGCATCTGGTTGTGGATACCCTTTTTCAGATTCATCGACAACAGTCTTAAAGTCACCATCGGCAACACCACCTTCAGTAAACAATTGGATATTGCTCAACATAATATTTTCCACTTTGTGACCAGGAATACCGGTTATTGATGAGCCCCAACTTCCTGCACCATAAGCAGTAACATTATTAATGGTAATACTGGAAACTTTACCAACATCGGGTATTGGAGCATTAGATATATGCGGACGAGCCCTGTTGCCTAGGCGAACATAAATTGGTGACATTGTTCCGTAAATTGTAAGGTTACTAACTGTTATCCCTTCCATGGTTCCACCATCAACGACCATCAAAGAAAGTCCTGATATTCCGGTTTTCGGGGTGTTGAAAATGGGTTTTTCTTTGGAAATAGAAGGCTTTACTACACAATTTGAAATGGTGATGTTTTTAAACCCTCCCGTTGATTCAGTCCCTGCCTTAATGGCGTTACAAAAACTGCTCACAACACAATTGGTAATAACAATATCTTCACAAGGGGCGGGGCCTGTACTTTTTAAAGTGATGCCATCATCGTCTGAATCAAAGATACTATTTGATAAGACTACACGCCGGCAACCATCAATATCAATTCCATCGTTGTTTCGGTTGCTGTGATTATAGACTGATATCTTGTCCACTTTTACATCTTCACAATCCAGATAATGCTGATTCCATAATCCTGAATTTCTTAAATGAATACCTTCTATGCGTATGTTTTTACATGAAATAAACAGAAGATTTCTTGGGCGACCATCAATATCACCAGCAAATTTATTTTCTCTTGATTTCTGAAGTTTCCCTTGTCCATCTATAGTGCCAAAACCAGTTATTGCAATATTTGTTGTGCCTTCGGCATAAATAAGGGAAAAGAATCCTCCCATTTGGTCTTTATGAGATCTGTACTTAGGTAACGGCTGCATCGGGAAATCTTTATGCTGCGTACTGGCCAGTAGCGTTGAATTTTGTTCTAGGTACAGATGTACATTATCTTTCATTATAATGGTACCGGACAAATATCTGCCAGAGCTAAGAACCACCTTTCCACCACCTAAAGCATTGCAAGCGTCAATTGCCGATTGTATCGCCTTTGTGTTAATGGTTTTCCCATCCCCCACAGCACCAAAATCATTACAATAAAAAACGTTGCGATTATTTATCGGTTTTGATATCTCTATGCCATAACTATTTTGAGATAAAAAAATAGATGCGAAAAAAAGAGAGTAGATTATTGGTAATTTTATTGAAGTTAATATCCTATTTAAACATACGTCTTGTATCATTATTGTGTCTTTTAAATTAATGTTTAGGAGCTTACGGGCTAGTCTATTGGGTGAATTACTGGCAGGATTCTGAACATAGCACAGCCAAATCCAACATTTTCCCTATACTCAATCTTTATATCGTAGTGTTTATCCTTTTCGAGTTTTACAATGGCACTTTTCCAATCATTCAACGGATTTGTATCCCAATAATCAAGAATTAGCTTACCATTTAAATACATACGGAAACCGTCATCTGCCTCCATGCCAATTCTATAACTTTCTGTCTCCAGTACTTTTAGAAACCCTGTCCAACGGATAGAGAAATGGTCGTCCGACAAACCTGGTGCAGGAGAACTGCCGCCCCAATAATTAAAATCAATTGTTCTGTCTGTTTTTTCATAGACGGGGCTGCCCTTTAAGTTTTCATTGTTATAGTACGAAGCTTTAAGTCCGGGTTTACTCTTTTCTGTGAACAACACATCAGAAAGCGTAAGTGGTTTCTCTTTCTCTGCAAGTTGTACATTTTCTTCCGACAGTCCATTTACCCATTCAAAAATTCCACCCTTTTGTGCGGCGATATTAATATTCTTAAGGGCTACACCGTCAACGGGCTCATGTGCCGTTCCTTCCATGCTGATTGCAATATCTGCATAATTACAGTCGATACTACTAAAATTAAGATTTTTGAATACAGGGTAGTTCTTTCCGTTTTCCGATGCCATAAAGGCGCTGTAATCGGTTTCTATACGAATGGCTTCATGGCGTATGTTTTCCATTTTAATATTTTCAAAAAAAATATTTTTAACGTAACCGCCTCTGGAGGCATTCGATTTTATCCTTATGCCAATGCCAGTATTTTTAAATAAACAGTCATGGACAAATACATTTTTTATACCTCCGGCTGTCTCACTGCCAAATACAGCACCGCCATGGCTAATTCCGGTGGTTATGTTCCTGATAACAATATTTTCCGAAGGGATATTTACCCGACGACCGTCTTCGTTGATTCCCGATTTGATGGTAACGCCATCATCACCAGCATTGATGTAGCAATACTCTATTAATGCATCTTTAGATGAATCGAGATTGACACCGTCTGTATTATGCCCTCCCCGCGTTTCCAATTGCAAACCGCGTACAATCACATTTTCGCAATAGACAATGTCAAATGTCCAAAATGGACCCGGGGAAGCGATCGTAAAACCCTCAAAATAAACATTCTTACAATTTATGGGGCTTATAAACTGTGGCCTGAGTGCTGCTTTAGGTGTTCCGCATATTCTTTTTTCCGGAGGAATACCTTTTAATACTTGATTTTTGTAGATGTCCTTGATGGTTTTTTCCCCTTGCATTGTCATGGGCCACCATTTTTTACCGTGACCAAATAATTTTCCCGATCCGGTAATGGCAATATTCTCACAGTTATTGGCATAAATTAGCGGTGAGTAATTATAAAGTTCGGTACCGGCCCAACGTGTAAAAACAACCGGGAGGTAATCTTCCGGGTCGTCACTAAAATGGATTTCTGCTCCCTCTTCAAAATGAAAATTTACATTACTTTTTAAATGAATGGCTCCGGTGAACCATTTCCCGGCCGGAACCAACACCTGACCGCCGCCGGTAGCATTACATGCTTCGATTGCTTTTTTAAATGCCTTTGTGTTTTTTGTTGTTCCATCACCTTTAGCACCATAATCAAGAATATTAAAGGTCTTATCTTGAAATATAGGCTTTTTTAATTGCGCCATTTCAAACGGTGCATTTATTGATTCAATCTCTTTAGGTCTTTTCGTAGCAGCCTCTATTTCCTGGGCGTTTTGTGCAATTAAATCGTAGGTTCCTAAAAACAAACCCAAAATAATGGCTAATAATAATTCTGAAATTTTCATGTGTCTATATTTATTATTATTTTTTAACGGTCATTTGCTGTTCGCTGTTAGTCATTTCCTTGGGTGATAAATAATTTAGCATCCTCGTTTCATATTTTATAAAAATGTATTTTCAATTAAACTCATTCATAGGATCTGGAACTAAATTTCTATCCGGATGTACTTTTAAAGTAGATATATTCAGTAAAGTAACAAAACTTTCATCAATTTCTCCTTTGTTATTTGTGATTTTACCAAGATCCAGATTCAAATGTTTTGCAAGAAATTTATAAGCAGGTACTCTTTTTGAGAGGCCATAATCATGCACCTCATCCTTAAAAAAAGCATATTCCACATTCTTTTCCACTTTAAACAATTTATAGATGTGTTGCACAAATGGATATTCTACTTCCGGTAGGTTTTGTGTCCAATCATCTCCATCACCTATCAGCAAAAGAGGTTTGGGTGCAATAGACGCTGCAATCTCTACATTGTCAGTCTCGAAATCACCTCTTTTATGAATGGGTTTTCCACTTTCACAAACGCAACCACCAAAAAAATGTGCAGAAACCATTACCACAGGTACAGATACATCAACCCGATAATCCAGAGCAGCAATGATAAAAGTTTGCGTACCTCCACCAGAAGCACCTGTAACACCTATTCTACTGGTATCAATATCTGGCATGGCACTTATCCAGTCTAAAATTCTTATGCTGTTGTAAGTCTGCCATTTTAAGGCGTCTGGGTCTAGATGCTTGTGCAGGGTATCTTCACCAGTTCCAAACATATCCCAGGCAAATACAATAGCTCCCATTCTTGCAAGTGAGGCACATCTTTTTTGCATGTCGGGTCTAAAACGACCATAATCGTCAGGTTTAAACCAATGACCATGTGGACATAACACGGCTGCTAGCTTTCCAGTTACTGTTGTTGGTCTGTAAAGATTACCTGTAATAAAATATCCGGGTTTTGTCTCTAAAGAAATATTCTCTACGGTATAACCATTCATGATTTGTTTTTCGCTCCTGATCACCTTGATTTCAGCGTCCCATTCTTCTTGAGATATTTTATCAAGGTCGGCACCCGTATAAATATTCATTTTTATTTCCTCTACATGGCTTTTCCACTTTGCAAGCGTATTGTACGTTTTTGCCTTTTCTTTTAGTTTCGCTGCACCCTCTTTTTCGGTCAAGTAATCAGCCACACATAATTCGACCTTATTTTCTTCCTGAGCTGTTAGTTCTGATGAGATAATTGATTTTGTTTTGCACGAAACAATCGTAAGTATCACTAATAAAGTAATTGATGTAATTTTTTTCATTTTTTTTCGGTTTTTTTAGTTGATTTTATCACTGGATATAAGCCTGTAATATTTTACCACTTCTAGCCTGAAGATATTCAAGTCTAATTTCATGAAATCTCGACTTTAAAGCTATTCCTTATGTTTTTTCAGAAAACACATGCCTTCCATCATTTGAAAAAACGTTAAAGAATGACAACTTGTTTAAATT
>JALVBA010000059.1 GCA_027010905.1 Marinilabiliaceae bacterium | reverse complement strand
GGAACAAAACTTGTTTAATTTGTCACTAAATTATGAAAAGTTAAACTATTAATTGAAACCGCCACGTGCGAGAGCATGCGTGGTGGTGTGAGAGGGCGGGGGAGTAATCCCCCTACCTACTCGATTAAGGAAATTACAATGCTAATGTTGCGATGCTCTGCAGCCGAATTTCGATATTGTTATTAATCTCTACAAAGATTCCAAAATGAGATAAAATTTGCAACACCCTATGACGAAAACAGTTGCATTTTTACCCAAACTGCTAAGGTGTGATTTGCAATTAGTTACATTTTTTACTAGTTTTGGTGCGAATAGTAACCCTTTTAACCTTAAGGTATGCCATACAGACGTCTTCCAAACACTGACCAGGCCAGGCTTAGAGCACTACGCACCGCTAACAAAAAAGGCTCAGTAACAAACCCCTTTGATTTAGCATTTTCACAAAGACTTTTTCTTCAGATAAAAGCATTTTTGCCTCTTTACGAACAGGCAATTGAGCAGTATAATTTCAGTAAGAATCGTCAGATAAAATATGGCAAATTGGTAAACGATCAGTTTAAGATAACAAGACTCTATGTTTCTCACTTCCTTCAGGTATTAAACTTCGGCATTATCCGGGGCGAGATAAAGCCTGAAGTACGAACGCTTTTCTCTCTAAGTAAAGATGACAGGTCAGTTCCTGAATTAGGAACTGAACAGCAACTTATCCAGTGGGGTAAAAAGGTGATAGTTGGTGAGGAGAAGCGTATTGCAATGGGAGGAAACGGAATATACAATCCCTCAATTGCAATGGTTAAGATAAAATATGAGAAATTCACTGATTACTACAATGATCATAAAAATCTTCAGGTTACCACCCAGAAGATGCACGATAAAGTGACTGAATTAAGGGAGAAAGCTGACAATCTTATTCTCTGCCTTTGGAATGAGGTTGAAGCTAATTTTGAAGACCAACCGAGAGATATTAAAAGGGAAAAATGCACAGACTATGGAGTTGTTTACATGTTTAGAAAGCAGGAAAAAGAGTTGAGTTAAGGCAATGCAATCTACTTAAAAGATCTTAACAAACTCTTTCTACTTATAAGATATAAAAGTGCAATTACTGATAACAAGCTAAAAACAACTCCTACGGAAAACGGAATGTCAGCCTGTAATTTCAACGGGTTTACCCCATCTGTATTAGCTTCACTCGTACGCATCATCGTTAGTGCTAAAAAGTTATTTGTAAAATGTCCTGCTATGGAGTACCAAAGATTTCTTCCATAGTAAAACAGATACCCTAAAATTATACTGAGAAAAAACCGAGGTAGAAAGGTCATAAATTGCAAATGCATGGCTGCAAACAGAATTGATGTAACAATGACTGCCACATGGATATTCCCTGTCCAACTACCCATATACCGTTGAATGTGCCCCCTAAAAAGCCACTCCTCACCGACAGCAGGGATAATTGCCATGACAATTATATTAACAATAAAGCCAAACCCTACGTTAGATTCCGTGAATTTGTTTGTTAGCTCAATTGCCTCATCTTCAGCATTTGTAATCCACTCACTAATCCCCGTCCAGCTCTCGGGTAAAACCATCTTACTATTTACAAATCCTGTCCATCCTATAAAATATTGGCTAACCAAAATCACAAAAGCTGACACAAGTAAAATCTTCATACTAACCAGCCCATCACCATATATTCCACCTAATGATTTTGGGAAGAAGAGATAAGCGGCAAGCGCAGATGGAATAACAAATACAAAAACAGTTTGCAGAAGCTGAAGAAGTTTTAGTACACGAACATTTGCTATCAGAAGCTGAGGGTCAAAATTAATCTCGCCATAGAGATACAATCCCATCCCTCCAACAATCAATGACACAAATAGCATTGCCACTAACATCAGAATAAACAAAATAAGTAGTTTAACTACCGAGCTATAATATTGCAGGACTCCTGCTTTCATTAAAGATATTTTAAGTACTCCTTTATCAGATAACGACTTTGTGTTTTGCTCTAAGCAAATATTTGTCGTACAAGAATAGAGCCAGTTACCACCCCAATAGTACTAAACACCATCCATATTTTAGATGGGTTATAGCTGTTCCAAAGGTATTCGGTAAGTTGGTGGTCATCCATTTCCATTAGCTCACTCAAAAGACTTTAGGGAACTTTGTGAAAATACTCCTCTTTATTGTCATAAGTATAATTATCTAATTCTTGTAGTACTTAAGTGCCTCCGGCATAAACTCTTTTAATTTTGCTATTCTTGTTTCGTCAGCAGGGTGAGTGCTAAGTATCTCGGGAGGCTTCTCTCCTCCTTTTTGCGACATTCGCTCCCAAAAGGGAATAGCCATCTGCGGATTGTATCCTGCCATTGCCATAAATATCAATCCCATCTTATCTGCTTCTGATTCGTGCAGACGCGAATAGGGCAACATAACTCCAACCTGCGATCCAAGTCCGAATGCAGACATAAAGATCATTTGAGTCTTTTCAGGTTTATCTTGAATTGCTGTAGAGAGTGCCATGCCTCCCATCTGAACAGCCAAATTCTGGCTCATTCTCTCATTCCCATGCCGCGCTATTGCATGAGCTATTTCATGCCCCATAACAACGGCTAGGCCGGTTTCATCTTTCGTCAGTGGAAGAAGCCCTGTGTAGACAACAACTTTCCCTCCGGGCATACACCATGCATTGGGAACATCCTCTTTAACAAGATTGAACTCCCAATGAAAGTTCTTTATCCTCCCTTCCATCCCTTTATCTTTCAGAAATTTTGTTACTGCTGCTGCAATTCTACTCCCAACACGTTTTACCATCTCAGTTGATGACTGGTCATTAGAGAGTCTGTTTTCGGATAGAAACTGCTTGTAGGATGTAAGGCTCATACCTATCATCTCCTGTTCAGGAACTAAACTTAACTGTTTTCTACCTGTTATTGGCACCACAGCACAAGCCATAAGAAAAGACAAAAAAAGAGTTGTGATTACAACCTGTAGTTTACTTCTATTTGTTTTCATAGCCCTATCTATTTTAAAGTAAGAACACTAAAGTGATGATTCAAATCTTAACAACTGTTCCAATTTTCTCTCCGGATACTACTCTCTTTAGGTTTCCGCATGTATTCATATCGAAAACTACTATCGGCATATTGTTCTCTTTACACATTGTTGTTGCAGTAAGATCCATAACCTTCAGACCTCGATTGTACACCTCATCAAAAGTTATCTCATCAAACTTAACTGCATCAGGATCCTTCTCTGGGTCAGCAGTGTAAACACCATCAACACGAGTACCCTTAAACATTGCATCTGCTTCAATCTCAATTGCACGCAGCGACGAACCGGTATCTGTGGTAAAATAGGGATTTCCCGTACCTGCAGAAAGAATAACTACCTCGCCATTTTCAAGTGATTCAACAGCTTTAGGTTTAGAGTACAGCTCCCCAACAGGCTCCATCCTGATGGCTGTTAAAACACGAGCTTTAACACCAACACTTTCAAGTGCTGAGCTGAGTGCAAGACTGTTGATTACAGTTGCCAACATACCCATCTGGTCGCCTTTGTAACGATCAAAGCCCTTTGATGCACCACTCAAACCACGAAAGATATTACCTCCACCAATAACAATACCTGTTTGTACACCCATTTCGGCAATCTCTTTTATCTGGTTAGCATAATCGCTCAGTCGCTGCGGGTCAATGCCGTAACCCTGCTCTCCCATCAAAGATTCGCCGCTAAGTTTTAGTAGTATTCGCTTATATTTCATATTAATTATTTTTACACCCCTGACAGGTTTTGCAAATCTGTCAGATGTAAAAATAATTTTTATAAATCAAAAAAGGGGACAAATAGTCCCCTTTTTTTTAAATTGTATGAAAATAACCTTAGTTATCCAATGAAAAACGGATAAATTCAGTAACTGTAAGATCTTTATCAATACTCTGAAGATACTTTTCGATAGTCATTTTGTTATCCTTAACAAATGCCTGCTCTAACAAAACATTCTCCTTGAAAAATTTATTCAAGCGTCCGGCAGCAATTTTGTCAAGAATAGCCTCAGGCTTCCCTTCGTTACGTGCCATCTCTTTACCAATCTCCAGCTCTTTCTCTTTTACATCAGCAGGAACAGCATCGCGCGATACGGCAACAGGATTCATCGCAGCAACTTGCATTGCTACATCTCTACCTACCTGAACATCGAATCCTCCTTTGTTAAACCCAACTAATGTGGCAAGTTTATTTCCCTGGTGAATGTATGCTACAACAGATTCAGCACTAACTTTAGCATATAATGAAAGTTCAATCTTCTCACCAATAACTCCCACTTGTTCAACAACAAGATCTTTAATTGAAGATCCGTTTAACTTAAGAGCTTTAAGGGCATCAAGGTCAGCAGGAAAATTCTCTACAGCAACATCAAGAATTGATTTTGTGATGTCAACAAAGCTTTCGTTTTTAGCAACAAAGTCAGTTTCGCAGTTCAGTACAACTAATGCACCAGACTTACCATCTTCTGACACTTTTGCTAGAACAACACCTTCAGTGGCATCACGGTCGGCACGCTTATTAGCAACCGACTGTCCCTTTTTACGAATTATTTCAATAGCTTTATCAAAATTGCCATCGGCCTCGGTAAGAGCTTTCTTACAGTCCATCATACCAGCACCGGTCATCTTTCTTAATTTGCCTACATCAGCAGCAGTAATAGCCATTATATATCTTTTAAAAAATTATTCAACAATTTACTTTTTCTCTTCAGCCTTAGTTTCAGTTTTCTCTTCAGCTTTTTCAACTTTCTCAGGAGCAGCCTCTACTTTAGGAGCGTCTTTTCTTGCACGCCTGCGTCTTGGCTGCTCTTTACTTTCAGGTTTGACAACTTTTTTCTCTTTTGTTTCGGCATCGTTCTTCTGCTCAGCTTTACGCTCCATAATACCTTCTTCAATAGCTTTTGCCATCTCTTTAACAATAAGCTCGATTGATTTAGTAGCATCATCATTAGCAGGAATAACGAAGTCAATATTGGAAGGATCAGAGTTTGTATCAACCATTCCGAATATTGGAATATTCAACCGGATTGCCTCTTTAACTGCAATTTGCTCTTTCATTACATCAACAACAAACATCGCAGCAGGAAGACGAGTCAAATCCTGAATACTACCAAGAGTCTTTTCCAACTTAGCACGCTGGCGTGTAATCTGTAGTCTCTCTCTCTTCGACAGGCTTTTCCATGATGAATCGACCATCAATTTGTCAATTAAAGACATTTTCTTTACCGCTTTACGAATAGTAGGGAAGTTTGTTAACATACCACCGGGCCAACGCTCAACAACATATGGCATTTTAACGCCACCTATATTGTCTGCAATAATCTCTTTTGCTTGCTTTTTTGTTGCAACAAACAGTATTTTTCTACCTGACTTAGCAATTTGCTTAAGTGCTTTAGCCGCTTCATCAATTTTTGCTGATGTTTTATGCAGGTCGAAAATGTGGATTCCGTTGCGCTCCATAAAAATATAGGGAGCCATAGCAGGATTCCACTTTCTTTTTAGGTGGCCGAAGTGTACTCCGGCATCTAATAATTCTTCAAATTTTACTTTTGACATTTTTCTTTTTTTAAGTCGTTTACATTCTGTGTCTAAGCAACCGTTAAGTAGTTCTCCCACACAGGAAAAAATCTTAGCGGTTTAGATACTAAACGTACCGGACGATTATTAACGTTTCGAGAACTGGAATTTCTTACGAGCTTTAGGCTGACCAGGTTTTTTACGCTCAACAACACGTGAATCACGAGTCATGAAACCTTCGGCTTTCAATGCAGGCTTGTTCTCTTCATCAATTGTTACCAGTGCTCTGGCAATAGCGAGTCTGAGTGCTTCAGCCTGTCCTTTGAAACCACCACCATTAAGGTTAGCTTTGATGTCATAGTTTTCAGCTACACCTAAAGTAGTTAAAGGTTGCTTTACCACATACTGCAAAGTAGCAGCAGGGAAATAGTCTTTAATATCACGCTTGTTAATAGTAATCTGACCTTTACCATCCTTAAGGTAAACGCGGGCAACAGCCTCTTTACGTCTACCTATGGTATTTATTACTTCCATAATAATTATTTAATCTTATTTAAATCTATTTTCTTTGGTTTTTGAGCTTCCTGATCGTGTTCTGCTCCTGCATACACAAACATATTTTTCAGGATTTTGCGACCTAAACGGTTTTTAGGTAACATTCCTTTTACAGCTCTCTCTACAAGTCTCTCAGGACTTTTGGCAAACAATTGCGCAGGAGAGAGATCGTGGCGACCACCTGGATATCCACTATGGTAGAAGAATTGGCGATCATCCCATTTATTTCCTGTCAGACGCACTTTATCGGCATTAACAATAATCACATTATCACCACAATCAACATGAGGTGTAAAGTTGGGCTTGTGCTTCCCGCGTAGCATTTTTGCTACTTTAGAGGCTAATCGACCAACAATTTGATCAGCAGCATCAACAACCACCCACTCTTTGGTTACGGTAGCTTTGTTAGCCGAGATTGTCTTGTAACTTAACGTATTCACAGTCTTCCTTCGTTTAAATTTATTAAAAAAATCAGTTCATCAAAGCGTAATAAAATTATGCTCAACGCTTAAGTTTTCAACAATTAACCTGTTGATAACCATCATAATGCATTGAGACGCAATCAAATTGTAGCTTTCGGCACGGATAATAATCGGCCGCAAAAATACATTTTATTTTATTTATATGCAACAATTACAACAAACAATAAATAATGTTTTTATGGAGGAAGTTCTAAATGTTTGCACCACTCAAGAATATATAACAAAAAGAGGAAATCAGAGGATCACTATTCGACCTTTACGTCTACTTTAATCCAGTATCTTCGAGTACCCTCAGATAACCGTTCAGGTCAAGAAGCTCAGCATCAGCAATAATACTGGCTCTGTTATAAAAAGGTTCCCGGCTCTTCAACTTATCATTAATATACTCTATTAATTCATTACCGATTTTTCCCTGAACCAGAGGACGTACATTCTTGGAGTTACTTAGTCTTTGAGCCAATACTGCAGGAGAAACTTTCATATAGATTGTAACCCCATTTTGATTCATAAAATCCATATTGTTGAAAAAACAGGGTACACCTCCGCCGGTGGCAATTACAGTATTAGTAAGATCTTTCAGATCAAATAGGGCCGATTGTTCAGCATCTCTGAATCCATCTTCGCCAAACTCTTTGAAAAACAGGGGTACGGTAGTTTTAAACTTATCTTCAAAATAGCTGTCTAGGTCAATGAATTTCCATCCTAGAGCTTTGGACAGATGTCTGCCGAGTGTACTCTTACCACACCCCATAAAACCTAGTAGGAATATTTTTTTGGTACTCATCTCAGCCATTTTAACAGAACATCCTTCAGGTCATTCATCTTCACAGGCTTGCCAACATAATCATTCATCCCTGCATTAATACATATCTCCTTATCCCCCTTCAGGGCATTTGCAGTCATAGCGATAATGGGTGTTTCGATATTCATCTCACGTAATTTCATTGTTGCATCAAGACCATTGAGAACAGGCATCTGAACATCCATAAAAATCAGGTCAAAGCCAGCCTCATCACTACCTATTAAATTTATAGCCTCATGTCCGTTATCAGCAATTTCTGTTTTCAAGCCAATGCTTGACAACATCTTCTCTGCTATTTTTTGGTTGATAATATTGTCCTCTACCAGCAAAGCTCTCTTATTCATCACCAAATCAACAAGCTTAACCTTCTCTTTCTCATCTTCATCGGTAAATAGTTTTTCTATTGCCTTGAAGAGTTCGAGATGCTGTATCGGCTTTTGCAAAACATAATCTACACCCTCGAGTGAGACCTGCTCTTTCCACTTATCATCAGAGGCAAACAGTATTGTCTTTATCTTTTCTCGGGCTTTCTTAATATCTGAAATAAAGTTGCTATCGACATTGGCAAACACATGAGTGTCGATAATAACCAGATTAAAATCTTTTGATTTCTTTAACAGGTCAATTGCTGATTTCTCATCGCTAATTGTCTCCGAAGGAATATCCCAGTTATTTAAAGTCTTCTTCAGTAACAGGAGGTTTGTCTTATGGTTATCTACTATTAAGGTCTTAATATCTGAGAACTTTTCAGATTTCAGCTCGAAAGCAGCCTGATTTTTCTCGATAACAAAAGGAAGGGTAAAATGAAAAACTGAACCGGGAGACTCCTCCGACCATGCAAAATTCGGATTTGGACTCTCCACCCATATTTTTCCACCCATCAGCTCGGTAAGCATTTTGGAGATACTTGTTCCCAATCCGGTACCACCAAACTTACGTGTAGTAGAGCCATCAGCCTGAGTGAACGATTCAAAAATCTTTTCCAGTTTATCTTTTGGGATTCCAATACCTGAATCCTCAACCATAAAATGCAGGGTAATATTGGAGCCTATCTGTTTCTCAACCTCAACTTTAAGAACAACTTCGCCCTCCCGGGTAAACTTAACAGCATTGCCCATAAGGTTAACCAGTATTTGAATCAGACGTCCCTCATCACCTATCAGCACATTTGGAATTGTATCCTCAACTGTCCCCATCAGCTCAACACCCTTTTCGTTGGTTTTAATAGACATCTGGTCGAGCAAGTAGTCGATGGTAGAGCGTATATTAAAGGTGTAAGTCTCAATATTCATCTTCCCCGCCTCAATCTTTGAGAAGTCAAGTATGTCATTTATTATTCCAAGGAGGTTCTCGCACGAACGGGAGATAATTGTGATAACGTTGGTCTGCTCTTTTGTAAGGCGTGTTTTCGAAAGAAGCTCGGTAGCACCAATTATACCATTCATCGGAGTTCTGATTTCATGACTCATATTGGCAAGAAACTCAGACTTTGCCTTATTTGCCTCTGCTTCATTCTTCTGAACCTCTTTTTGAGCACTAATATCCATAAATGCCTCGAGGAACACCTTCTCATTATTGAGCCTTATAGGAATGATGTTTTTCAAAATTTCTCTGGAAACATTATTCTCTTTCACCTCTAAAATCTCTTCTGAAGAGGTAACCACAACACCCGAAACAGAATCAAGATACTGATCTTTTCGTATTGTACTGAAGAATGTTTCGTACGAATGATCTTTAATATGATTAAAGGCTTCATCCATAGTTTTAAAGTTCATAATCTTGGCCGCAGTCTGATTAATCTGGATTATCTCCTTATTACGATTAACAATTAAAATACCCACAGGTAGATTTTCAGTAATTGTTTTCATTGCATCATTCGACTCTTGCAACGACTCTGTTAGATTTCTCTTTTCGGTTACATCCTCCTTTATTACTACATAGTTTGAAATTGTGTTATCCTCGCTCAACACAGGAGAGATAAGAACTTTTTCCCAGAACAGACCACCGTTCTTTTTCTTATTGCTCAACTCGCCGGTCCACACTTTACCCTCCTGAATTGTTTGTATAAGCACATTGGCAAGTTCATCCTCTCCGCTATCCTTTAAAAGATTAATATTCTCATTTTCACTTCCATCTCTCTTAAACCCCGAAATCTCTTCAAATCCCTTATTTACATACTCAATATTACCTTGTGTGTCGGTAATCATAATTGATATGGGGCTCTGTTCAATTGCCTGAACCAACTTCTTATTATTCTCTTCTGCCTTATACCTGTTAACTATTACATTCCTGATTTGAGAAATCAGCATTCCGGTGGTAAAAACAGCAAACAGACTGAAAAAGAAAAGTCCGAAATATTTAACTCGGTTGTACTTTCTTACTACATTAATACTTGTGTTGTTAAGCGTATTCCACCGCTTATTAATATCGTATGATATCTTATTCTCAATCTCATTAATACGGTTGAAATGAGTGTCAGCTTGCTGAATAAGGTGGTTTAATGCATTAAAGTATTCAGGTGAGAACTGTTTCCCAGAGGTTAATTCTCTCTCAATAATTGCAATTATTTTATCCGCCAGAGTTTGAAGTTCACTAATCTGTGGAATCAGCTCTCTTACCTCAGGTAGGCTGCCGGTATATTTATCCGGTTCGTATCTGAACACCTCTTCAATCTCATCGTTAGCCGGCATGTTTACAGATATAATACTAGCCACCTCTCCCCCCTCATCAAGAACTGTAATAATGTTTTTCCCGTTTTTTATTAATAACCTTATATCTTCCCTCAGATTTTTCAGCTGCTGGTGATGGGTTACCGAATTAAAACTTTTAAAAGCTAATTTAAGGTTTAGGAGGTTTCGCTGAAGCAGGTGGTCAATAGTTTGTTGCTGCTCCTGATTGTGGATTACCTTTTGATATTTTACCGTGTAGGCGTTATCGAAATAGTTTTCTATAATCAAAATAGCTGCTATGGTTAGCAGAAAAACACCAATCAGAATATACAACTTTCTGATTATTGGTTCCTTTATAAGCATCTTCTTCTTTTTCAACTTGTCCACAAAACAGTTTATTATTTAACGCAACAATTTAGAATTTTATTGGGTAATATTCAGAAAATTAATGTTTTTCTTTTTGAAAACCCATACCTATTTAAAACAGATTTACTCTTCGGAGTGTTTACATAGGCCAAGAAGGACTCCGCCAATTTGCAGTTGTTACTGGTTGATAAAATGCCTGCATAAACTTCAAGAGATTTTTGATATTTCTCCTCTAATGGAATAATCTCTACATCGCTGATGTTACCATTAATATGAATTGTTGAAGCAAAATTAATAATCAAATCAGCCTGATTATTTGTTAAGCTCCTTATTAATCCCTTCGAGTCAGTAGTAAGGGAGATGACATTATTTAATACCTTATCATACACCTTTCCCTCTATTAAAACTCTGCGTGTTTCATAGCCCAGAGAGCTGGTTTCAGGATTTGCAATAATTAATGAAATATCTCTGGACTTAAGCACAGAAAGATTCCCTTTAAAGCCTTTTGGATTACCTTTTTTGACCATAAAAACAATACTGGTGTATCCCAAAAAAACCGAGTCGAGAATCTCCTTGCCACTCTTCTCTCTTAAGATGGCAAACGAGTGTCGGGAAGAGGGGATAAACAGGTCTCCTTTGTTAGAATAGTTGATTAGACTAATCAGATTTTGTGCACAATCATTTTGAATTTTCACCTCACAATTATACTGTTTTTCAAACTGTTTTTTCAACTCGTAAATTGGGGGTGTAACAGCGTTTTCACAATAAATAATTAATTGTTTTCTCTTCTGTATCTCATTAATATTCTTGTCTTTATGGCTTTCTCCACACTCACTAAAGACTAATATTATCGCAAAAATAAGCAGTATATTTTTCACTTGTTGCATTGCCACATAGGTATATCTGTTTGTATAAGCAAGTTACGAATAAACACTAAGCCCTACGCACCGTTTGTCACTAAAACAACTGCGTTTGTCAAATTAACCTAATTACTAAAGAAGTGTTTTCGTATCCATCTAGGGATGAGAATTGCCCCGATTATAAGATATGGATAGTAGCTAATCAAACGCCATAAAAACGCCATTGCAACGCCTGTTCCTACAGGTATAATTCCGGTTAAGAATATCTTAAAAACATACTCGGCAAAACCACTGCCTCCTGGAGTGGGAGTCACAAGCATCATTATCCACATTACCAGCTGTTTTCCGAATATAACAATGTGTTCATCCCAGTTAAGGAAATGAATTCCGAAAAAAGCGATGATTAAAGTATTTACAATCCAATAGCGTGAAGTCCAGCTTAAAGCCGTTGCTCCAAATGCTTTCAGCCAGCTACTCAATGGCCACTGTTTAAACTCCTTGGAAGTTTGTATCAAATCAGAACCTGACTCATTGGCTTGTGGTCTCCATTTGCGAATAATAGGCAGTTTAAATACCCACAACAAAAGAAACTTAAGTCCCCGGGGATTGAAAAACAGACCATAACTTAAAATGATTGTGTAGGTGAGTTTGAGCAAATATCCCAAAAGGGCAAACAGAAAGAATTGATTTTTAAACCATGGGATATGCTCAATGGTATCACCAAACATAAATATGTCTGTTCGGCCAATCAGCAGCAGTACAAGTGGAAAAACAAGAATAAAATAGAGCTCATCAAGAAACGAGGTTACCATTACCACAGCACTGCTGCGACCAACTCTTATACCCTCTTTGTTCAGAAAAAAAATGGCAATACTTGTACCTCCAATTGCCGAAGGGGTGATGGCCGAAGAAAACTCCCACAGCATAATAATATTGAATGCTTGTCGCCACGACAACTTATCTCCTGTAAGAAACCTGATACGAACCATATACCAGAAATCACGAAAGGCCATTAACAAAGAAGAGATCAACAGCCAAAAAACAGACTGCATCGTAAACTCAAAAAACGAGAGACTCCCCGGCTCAAACTCTCTGTATAACATGTAACCACTTACTCCCAGCCCTATAATAATAGGTACTATGATTTTATTTGGGCTTATGCTTTTAAGAATTTTTCCTGAATTGTCTGTCATGACTTACAATTGGTTGAAAAAGAGTTTGTGGCTGCTTATACCTTATTTCTAACAATTTTTATCCTTCATGTCAAAAGTAATTTATTTATCACCGTTTATCAAATCAACACTTTACATATTCTTATTGTTCTGTTTTTTCTCACTACTAAACCCAGATTATAAATCTCTATCTTTCCTGTAAATGGAAGGAGAATTAACATTTTATATTCTTTGGAGGCCAAAATTAACGACAATTTGGCATGATAAACATTTATTACAAACAACCTAAAAAGCCACTAACCACAAGAAGTATGGGCTATTATTAGATGAAAAAAGCATGCTTATTAATT
>JALVBA010000058.1 GCA_027010905.1 Marinilabiliaceae bacterium | reverse complement strand
AGCATACCGGAACATTACCTTTTGGAACAGAAAAAACTATTGAACTGGCTGAACGTGGAGTATTGTTACAAAATAAGGGGAGCAAAAAAAAATATGGGCAAGGGAGATACGCAATAAATCAAAATCCGGGCATCAAACATCAATTGTAACCACAAACTACACTATCTCAATTATGATGATTGGCTTGTATATGTTCGCTCGGTGGTCTCAGGAAAACTTCTTTAAATATATGATGTAAGAGTTTGGAATTGACACACTTGTAAGCCCCAAAAAACAATCTATTCGGAACTTCCTGAAAATGAAAAATTTGATAATGTTATAAATCAACGCAAACATTTCTTGGACACTGTTAAACTGATAGCATATAGAGCCGAAACAGCATTGTCGAATATTATAAAAGAACATATGTCTCATAAAGACGAATCCAGACTTTTGCTAAAGCAGATGTATAAAACAGATGCAAATCTGATAGTGGATAACAAAAATCAAAAATTAGTTATTGAAATACATAGGCTATCTCATTGGAAAGACGATGCTATCATAAAAAAAATATGTGTGGCAATGAACGATACTGAAACGAAATTCCCCGGCTCAAATCTTACATTATCCTATAAGTTGGTATCATCCTAAATCCGATTAGGTCAGTTGTTCTGAAATTGGTAGTAGAACCAAAAAAGTCACGTTCACCCCTTCCAAAAGAGGGATGAACGTGTACTACTATTTTCAACAACAATTAAAGCTCTCTCAATTCACCTGCACAACAAGATATTTGGATCTGCTCCAGAATCTTTCTTTGTCGGCAATCTTGAGCATAAGTGCCCCTTCAGAGTTTTTTTCGAGAGAGTATGAGCCTTCGGGGTGGCTGGTAAGCAGTTTTGCTTTTGGTCTGAAAAGAGGGATAGAGTCTACTTCTCGAATATCGATGCGGGTGAAGTAGTCGCCATCAAAATCTCCCTCAAGCACCTTCTGCTTTTTAAACATTCCATTGCTGGAAATTATATTTTGCTCTTTCAGCTCTTTCTTTGTTCCGAATACGTAGAATCCACGATACAACTCTTCTGTTGTCTCTTTCAGTTTTCTTTCGGAAGCAAGGGCTTCGGCATGTATTGAATCTAAGGCCAGCTCAAGTCCCTCAACAGTAAAGTTCAAATCGGCAATAATAATATCTTTTCTTTTCAGGTCTTCGCGCAGTTGAACAATCTCGATTGTTTTATCTTTTAACTGCTTGTTTAACCTTTCAACTAACTTCTTTAATGCAGCATTGTTTTTATTTCCCAAACCAATTTTCTTTTCCAGCTCCGCTATCTTCTCTTTATTCTTAAGCATTAGGTCATAAATAGCTTTAATATCGTTATTTATTGTCTCCTTCATTGTTGCCGTTGAGGTGTTATCCTTCAATCGGGCATTCATTGCAATAATATTTTCTTTCTCTTTTATCTGTTGCAGATTATCATCAATCTCAACCAACGAACCAATAAGCTCATTCATCTGCCTGTCTTTCTCAATGGAGACCATGAATAGTGAGTCGTTCTGATTTTTCAATTCCGATGATCCCGAGCCTATACAAGAAGATAAAACAGCAGGTACAATAAGTAGTAATAATAGTTTGTTCATTTTTTTATGTTTTAGTAAATAATTAACACGAAGGCATTGAGGCATTGAGTGTGTTTTTATCATTTGTTTACAATTTAGTTAGTGACTAACACAGAGGCACAGAGACACAGAGTTTTTTGTTCATGTAGCAACTGTAGCTATCGCTCAGCATCCTCAATCCACACGTCTTATATCCCATCCCGATACTCGGGACTTCGCTAACGCTCAGCATCCAACATCACTTCCCATCCAACACAATTACAATCTCTCCTTTAACGGTTTTTTGTGAGAAATATTGCTCTAACTCCTCCAATGTTCCCCGTCTGTTCTCTTCGTAGAGTTTAGATATTTCGCGTGACACAGAGGCTTTTCGGTCGGTTCCCACAACCTCCCCCAGCTGGTGGAGTGTTTTAACCAACCGGTAGGGAGACTCGTAAAATATCATCGTACGGGTCTCATTTTTCAGTGTCAGAAGCCTCTTTTGCCTTCCCTTCTTTTGTGGGAGAAATCCTTCGAAACAGAAACGTTCGTTGGAGAGACCGGAAACAACAAGAGCCGGAACAAAAGCAGTAGCACCGGGAAGGCACTCCACCTCAATATCGGCATCAACACATTTTTTCACTATCAGAAATCCGGGATCTGAAATTGCCGGAGTCCCGGCATCTGTAATCAATGCGGCATCTTCACCCCCATTAATCCTCGAAATGATCTTCTCTACAGTACTGTGCTCATTAAATTTATGGTGCGATATCATGGGAGTATCAATCTCATAGTGCTTCAACAGAGTACCTGATTTACGGGTATCCTCAGCCAGAATAAATGAAACCTCTTTCAGCAGCCTGATGGCTCTGAGAGTTATATCCTCCAAGTTTCCCACCGGAGTAGGTACGAGATACAGTTTACTCATAAAAAACGACGCTTTACAATCTTTATAAATGCCCCCGGAACATCACTCTCACGATCCCAATCGAAATTTGAGATTAAAAAGTTTGATGCATCATCAAAACTATCCATCTTGTTTAGCTGGTCGAGGGTTTGATTAAACAGGTCAGCATTTCCCTCAAAGAGTTCGCGCTGATAGAAAAACCTATCATTAATCCCCATAGCCTTTCGTATATCACCAACAGCTTTGTTGTAGAGCAGATCATTTTCAGTCTCTCCCCGGCTAATATTTTCATTAACGGCACCTTTATCCTTATTCAAAACATCAGCTAACGTAGCCTTGCCCTCAGTGGCATTATGTTTTTTCGCTTTGGCGCTATCGCTCTTTGGCTTTATAGTTTTCTTAATCTCTTTGGGTTTCTCTTTTTTTGTGGCTACATCCTCTTTACTCTCTTCCACAATAATATCCTTCAATACCGGTTCATCAGCAGGCTCTATCACCTTCTTAACTTCAGCCTTAACCGGATTTGATCTCTCTTCAACTATCTTTGGTTGTTCGGTTAGCTTCTCCACAACCGGTTGATTTGGAGCAATGGAGTTACCAAACTCCTTCTCAAGCAGAGACACCTCCTCTTCAATATTTCTAATCTTTGTTTTTGCCAAATTTACAAAAGCACTGTTCATGGCAGACTCACCCCTGAATGCCTCCATTAACTGCTGAACCTCTTTCAGGTCGTTAATAATAATGTTGATAAGAGCTTCTTTCTTCATATTTGTCCTTTTTTGTTACTTTTACAAAGTTAATGATTGCAATTAAAAAACATCACAGTTACTAATGTTTCTTGAAAGTAAGGCAAATAGGGATAATAACAGAGGATGGATTGAGGTGATAACAGGCTCAATGTTTTCGGGGAAAACTGAGGAGCTGTTACGACGTCTTAAGAGGGCTCGCATTGCAAATCAGAAGGTGGAGATTTTCAAACCAAAAATCGACAATCGCTACAGCGATGAGGACGTGGTTTCGCACGACAATAACACTATACACTCTACTCCTGTTGACTCGTCGGGTAGCATTTTACTTTTAACCGGTAGCATCGATGTTATTGGTATTGATGAGGCACAGTTTTTCGACAACGGCCTGGCCGATGTGTGCGTTAATCTTGCCAACCAAGGTATTCGGGTTATTGTTGCTGGGCTAGATATGGATTTCAAAGGAATACCGTTTGGACCTATTCCGGGAGTAATGGCAATTGCAGAGTATGTTACCAAGGTGCATGCCATCTGCATGAGATGTGGCGATTTGGCACAGTTCTCACATAGGTTGACTGACGATGAGCAGACAATCTTTTTGGGCGAAAAGTTAGAGTATGAGCCTCTCTGCCGCACATGTTTTGTTAAAGCAAAAAAAGCTCCACCCAAACCCCTGCCTGACGGTAGGCAGACTCCCCAAAAGGGATTGAGTAGCAACTGAACATTATAGACGAACTTAGATTATAAGATCAACAAATTATCACAACAGCCAATGCCAGAATACACCCTTCAACAAATTTCTCAATTTACTAATGGCACATTGAGTGGAGACGGGGATATGAAAATATCCAGACTTCTGATTGATAGTCGTAAAATATTCTCGCCTGAGGGTACTCTTTTCATTGCCCTTAAAG
The DNA here is from genome assembly GCA_027010905.1 of Marinilabiliaceae bacterium. GTDB lineage: Bacteria > Bacteroidota > Bacteroidia > Bacteroidales > Marinilabiliaceae > JAADEM01. The sequence continues at coordinate 8,760 of JALVBA010000058.1, read as the reverse complement.
GTCTAAATCACGATGGGCATAAATATATTGAGGAGCTATATAAAAAAGGTGTGAGAGTTTTTGTTGTAGAGAAGCCCCCTCTGACTCCCCCTGGGGGGGAGAAAAAAAAACACACCAAAGGTAATTCGGCTTCCATTGAGAGCATACCTTTAGGAGACAAAGAGATTGAGAGAAAATTTCCGAGCTGTTCATTCATTTTTGTTGATGATACTTTGAGAGCTTTGCAGGCCATTGCAGAAAACCACAGATTGCAGATTGATACCCCTCTGCTTGCCATCACTGGCAGTAACGGTAAAACAGTTGTTAAGGAGTGGATATTCCAGATACTGGGGAGTGACAAAGCAGTTATTCGCTCACCACGCAGTTTTAACAGTCAGGTGGGAGTACCATTGTCGTTATGGCTTTTGGATGAGCAGGCCGACTTAGGCATTATTGAAGCCGGGATATCCAAACCCGGGGAGATGGAGTGGTTGCAAAAAACTATCTCTCCCAACTCGGTGTTAATTACCAATATTGGGCAGGCTCATCAGCAGAATTTCGATACAATAACCGAAAAGTTGGAGGAGAAGCTTAGACTTTGTGAATCTGCATCTGTTTTCTACTATTGCCGCGACCACCAACTAATTCATGACACAATAAAGAGTCAATACCCAAACCATAAAACTTTGTCGTGGGGAGCAAACCAAGAGTCAGACCTGAAGATTCTTTCGGATGAAAGCGGTGAATCAGGGAGAGTTTTAATGTTAATCTGGAAAGAGGAGACCTTCATGCTGAATATCTCTTTTGCAGATGATGCCTCTTTTGAAAATGCAATGCATGCAACTCTGTTTGCATTGAGCAGTGGAATTTCAATTGAGAAGGTTGCTGAACGAATTGAGTCACTTACGGGTGTGAGTATGCGCCTCGAAGTAGCAGAAGGAATAAACAACTGCCTGCTAATTGATGATGCCTACAATCTCGACCTCAACTCTCTTGAGATTGCGCTTGATTTCCTGAATCAACAGGGGCGAAAGAAAGGTCTCTCTAAAACGGTTATTCTTTCAGACATACTTCAATCGGGACTGTCGGACAAAGAGCTTTACAAGAAAGTTGCTAATCTAATAAAAGAGAAGAGAGTTGACCGACTAATTTGCATTGGTCAATCCATAAGCAGGCACGTTAACCTGAATGAGCTAAATACTGAAGTGTACAACTCAACAACTGAGTTTCTTCAACAAGTATCGCTATCGGGATTCAAAAATGAGGCTATCTTGCTTAAGGGAGCCCGATACTTCTCGTTCGAGAGAATTCGTAGTATTCTTGAACAGCAGACTCATCGCACGGTACTTGAAGTTAACCTTGATGCTCTTACTCACAACCTTCATGTTTTTCGAAAGCAGTTAAAAACACAAACCATGATGATGGTAATGGTTAAAGCGTTCTCGTATGGCAGTGGCTCTTTCGAGATTGCTAATCTGTTACAGCAACAGAAAGTTAATTATCTTGGTGTTGCTTATGCCGATGAGGGTGTTGACCTGCGACTGGCAGGCATCACCCTGCCAATTATGGTGATGAACCCTGATGTAAGGAGTTTTGCGGTAATGTTACAATATGGATTGGAGCCTGAGATTTACAACAGCGAGTTACTTACAGAGTACAACAGAACTGTTACTGAGCAGGGAATGGAGAGGATGCCTGTTCACATAAAAATTGACACCGGCATGTCGAGGTTGGGCTTTTTCCCTGAAGAGATTCCTCAGTTAATTGAGACTCTGAAAACTCATTCGGGTATTTTTGTAAAATCTGCATTTTCGCATCTCGCAGGGAGTGAAGATTCCACTCACGACATCTTTACAAAACAACAGATAGAGAAGTTTAGGGAGGCATCGAAAGTATTACGAAACGGAGTTGGATACCCGTTCATCCGACATATTTTAAATTCAGCAGGGATAGAACGATTTCCACAGGCACAATTTGAGATGGTGCGTATGGGTATTGGATTATACGGCATTAGTGCAATATACAGACCGGATATTAAGAGTGTAATCTCGTTGAAGACATACATTACACAGATAAAAAACATTCCTGCTTTTGAGACCATCGGTTATGGGCGGCAGGGTGTTCTTAAACATGATGCCCGTGTTGCTGTAATTCCTGTTGGGTATGCCGACGGCCTCAATAGAAAGTTGGGAAACGAGAAGGGTAAGCTTTTGATAAATGGCCGGTTTGCATCTATTGTAGGGAATGTATGCATGGATATGTGTATGGCTGACATTACCGATATTAATGCGAAGGAGGGAGATGAAGTAACTGTTTTTGGTGAAGAGTATACGGTTACTCAAATTGCAGAAACGTGCGACACTATACCTTATGAAATACTTACTGGAATAGGTCGACGGGTTAAGAGAGTTTACTTTTCGGAGTAGATCAGACAGTGGGCGTGGAGATAGATTTTCACTTAATGAATTGGCACTATTTTCTACCTCTTTCCATTTCATAACTCCAGACCTGATTGTTGAATTTCAACAGATTAGAACAATGTTTATGTAAACTACGTGCTAATAAAAGTACAAGTTTGGTTGAGTAAATAAATTTCAGTATTAAGTTACGGAACAACACTCCAGCAGAAGAGAAAATAACTCATTTTATTCAACAGATTATACAATTTATCCAAAATTAAGTTCATAACGTGGTCACAAATGCCTATTTTTATACTTTAAAATTCGCTTGCGGATTTAAGGCTAAATAGAGTCGTTTAAAAATAATAAATTTTCAAAAAAATAAATATCTAAATATTTGAATAAGAAAATGAAATTCATTCAGAAACTAAAACAAAAAGCAGCTGTTACACAAAAACGAATTGTGTTACCTGAGGCTGTGGAAGAGAGGATTTTGCGTGCTGCCGATACTATATTGGAAGAGGGATTTGCACAAATTATTTTGATTGGTAACCCTAATGAGATTTTTGCCACGGCAGATAGGTTTGGATTGAAAAACATTTCAAAGGCAAAAATTATTGACCCTTTAAACCATGAGAAGATTGACGAGTACGTTGATTTAATGGTTGAGATTAGAAAATCGAAAGGATTATTAAAAGAGGTGGCTAAGGAGCTAATAAAGAATCCACTCTATTTAGGTGTATTAATGATTAAAGCGGGTGACGCTGATGGAGAGGTTGCAGGTGCTAATAATGCCACAGGAGATGTGTTGAGGCCTGCTTTCCAGTATGTAAAAACAGCACCGGGAGTTAGTGTGGTTTCGGGTTCTATTGTAATGGGACTTGAAAACTCTGAGTTTGGTGAAGATGGTTTGATGGTTTTTGCCGATTGTGCCGTTCATCCTGATCCTGATGCTAAAGAACTGGCTGAGATTGCCGTCGCTACAGGCCGCACAACGCAAGCTATCCTTGGTATGGAGCCTCGCATTGCAATGCTTAGTTTCTCCACAAAAGGAAGTGCCAGACACGATTTTGTTGATAAGGTAGTAACAGCTACAAAGCTGGCTCAGGAGATGGCTCCCGACCTGAAAATTGACGGAGAGCTTCAGGTTGATGCTGCTATCGTTCCTGAGATAGGAAAGAAGAAAGCTCCTGGAAGCGATATTGCCGGAAGTGCCAATGTGTTTGTTTTTCCCGATCTTCAATCAGGAAATATTGGCTACAAGTTAGTTCAGAGGTTTGCGAATGCAGAGGCTGTAGGACCTATTCTGCAGGGAATGGCAGCTCCAATAAACGACCTTTCGCGAGGTTGTTCAGTTAGTGATATCGTAAATCTGGTTGCAATAACTGCCAATCAGGTGGTAGATGCTAAATAGTAGAAGAGAAATTTAACAATAGATATATAATGGCAGAATTAAAAGTAGAACCTATTGAATCCTATGCATTAAGCAATAAGGTTAAGGTAAAGACACTCTTTTCAAGAATTGGTGTGATAGGTTGTGGAACAGAAGCTCAGGGAATTGCTCGGATAGCAAGTTGGTATGGCATGGAGGTAGTCCTAGTGGGGCGCGACAAAGGGTGCGTGGAGGTTGCTCTAGATGGAATAAGTAAGGAGCTTGACAAGCGCATTCAAAGCTGGGGGCTGACCCCTTCGGAGAAAAGAGCTATTATGGGGAGGATTGAAGGATCCTTAGAATGTAGCAGTGTTGCTGATTGTGATTTTGTAATTGAAGCTATTCCTGCCAATCCTGAAACAGGGCATCGTGATTTGGTTGAAAGGAAAAGAATATTCAGAGATGTTGAAAAGGTTGTTAGTGAAGATGCGATAATTGCTACCAATGCTACAAATATTGTAATTACAGAACTGGCATCTGAACTAAATAAGCGTGAACGAACAGTAAGTCTACACTTCTTTATTAACTCCCCTGAAGCAAAGATCATTGAAGTAGTTAAAGGGCTCTATACCTCTGACGATGTGTATGAACGCGTTTGCAAGTTTGTGGAGATGGTGAAGCGTGATGTTATACCGGTGATGGAATCGGCAGGTATTGTTAGTATGCGCCTGTATGTTGTTTTGTTGAATGAGGCTATCTACACTCTTATGGAGGGAATTGCAACGATGACCGATATTGATAAAACAATGAGGATAGGTTTAGGAATGAGGTTTGGCCCGTTTCGCACTGCCGACTTGATAGGACTTGAAAAGGTTGTTATATGGATGGATAATTTGTACGAAGAGTTTGGCCAGCAAAAATACAAGCCTGCACCTTTGTTGAAGCGTCTTGTAAGAGCTAAAAGGTTAGGAATGCACACGGGAGCAGGTTTTTATAAATATGACGAAAGTGGCAATTTAATCTCAGAAGATTTCTTGTCGATGAAAATTGGTTAAGGATAATAATTATTGGTACTTGATGGATAAATAATTATTGACATAAATTAAAAAACAGATAAATGAAAATATTAGTATTGAACTGCGGTAGTTCATCAATTAAATATCAGCTATTCTCAATGGCAGGTCAGAACTGGGATGTAATTGCTAAAGGTGGTGTAGAGAAGGTGGGATTGAAAGGCTCGTTCATGAACTATAAAAAAGAGAATGGCGAAAAAATAGTATTCGATGGAGAGATAATAGATCATAAAACAGGTATCGACTACATTCTTGGAGTGATGCTTAGCAAAAAGCATGGATGCCTTAGCAATCTTGGTGAGATTGATGCCGTAGGCCATAGGGTTGTGCATGGAGGAGAGACTTTTAGTTCCAGTGTTTTTATTGATGAGAAAGTTATTGACAAGTTGGAGGAGAGTGTCTCTTTAGCTCCGTTACATAATCCTCCAAATCTAAAAGGAATTTATGCAATTCAGCAACTTATTCCTGATGTGCCTCAGGTAGGAGTGTTTGATACAGCCTTTCACCAGTCGATGCCTAAACATGCATACATGTATGCAATTCCATATTCACTTTATAAAAAATACGGAATAAGAAGATATGGGTTTCATGGTACAAGTCACAGGTTTGTATTAAACAGAGCATGTGAAATTATTGGTGTCGACTGCAATAGCGTGAAGATTATATCTTGCCATCTTGGTAATGGAGCTTCAATTGCAGCAATTCATAATGGAAGATCGGTTGATACCTCAATGGGTTTTACTCCCTTGGAAGGGCTGATTATGGGTACACGCTCAGGTGATCTTGATGCAGGCGTAGTAACTTATATTATGGATAAGGAGATGATAGGTACGCGGTCAGCCAGTGTTCTGCTGAACAAACATAGTGGGATGCTTGGTGTAACAGGTATATCATCAGACTCAAGAGAAATATACGCAGCAGCAGAAGAGGGGAACGAGCTTGCTAAATTGGGAGTTGAGATGTATGACTACAGGATTAAGAAGTATATTGGTTCGTATGCTGCTGCAATGGGTGGAGTAGATGTTTTAATCTTTACAGGTGGTATTGGCGAAAATGAGAAAAGAACTCGTGCAGGGGTTTGTAAAGGTCTGGAGTTTTTAGGGATTGATATTGATGAGGATGTGAATAACAGTACCCGTGGCGAAGAGATGGTTATCAGTAAGCCGGAAGCTAAGGTGAAAGTTATGGTAGTACCAACTAATGAAGAGCTGGTAATAGCTCAGGATACAAAAACAATTGTTGAAAAGTTATAGACAGATATATTTTATTTAGTTCTAAAACAAAATAGGATGTTCAAAACATTAGAGGAGTTACAGAAAATTGTTAAAGATAAAAAGCATAAAAAGAAGCTTGTTTTAGCAGTGTCTCAGGATTCACAATCTTTAGGAGCTATTAATGATGCATATAAAGCCGGTGTTATCGAGCCGGTTTTAATTGGATCAAAATCCGAAACAGAACGTCTGATTTCAGAGGCAGGTTACGACTTTTCAGGAGTAACAATCATAGATGAAAGCAATATTGAGAAAGCAGTAGAGAAAGCAGTGAAAATGGTTAGTAACCATGAGGCTGAGATACTGATGAAGGGTAAAGTTGGAACTCCTGTTCTGCTTAAAGCAGTTTTGAATAGGAAGTGGGGGTTACGTACGGGGCGGCTGCTTTCGCACTTTGCGCTGTTTGAAATAAGTACTTATCATAAGTTAATTGCGATTACTGATGTTGCAATGAACATTGCACCAAACTTAAGCGATAAGATTCAAATTGTAAATAATTCTGTTGGATTCCTGAATAAGATGGGTATTGCAAAACCTAAAATTGCTGTTCTTGGTGCTATTGAGATGGTGAATGAGAATATGCAGGCTACTATGGACGCTGCCCTTCTGTCAAAGATGAATCAGCGCGATCAGATACGAAACTGTGTTATTGACGGACCTTTGGCTTTTGATAACGCCGTTAGTTTTGAGAGTGCTAAGGCTAAAGGAATAAAGAGCGAGGTTGCCGGAGATACTGATCTGTTACTGATGCCCGATATTGAGGTGGGAAATGTACTCTACAAAACACTTGTGTTTTTTGCAAAAGCTAAAGTGGCTTCAATTATTTTGGGGGCTCAGGCTCCAATTGTTCTCACTTCAAGGAGTGATTCGGAGGAGTCGAAGTGTAACAGCATTCTGTTGGCTGCAATTGGGGGGTGATAATTCATGTAGACACGTAATGTATGTTACATAAGCGTTATTTGAAAGATAGCCCTGCTCTCTAGGTAATTTACTTGTAAGCATTGAGTAGTGTTACACTCCGCATGTTGGAACCTAAATGTAGTGTCGGTTAAACAAAACAGAATCCTATACTTCATAACGACAAATTAAATTTATCAGAAAAATTTCATTAACTTATTGTCATCGATAGAAAAACAAAAAGAAAGTACAAATAGTATGAAAAGAGTTTATATTTTTTTTGCAGATGGATTTGAAGAGATTGAGGCAATAACTCCTGTTGATATACTTCGACGTGCAGGAGTTGATGTTACTACCGTTTCAATCACAAATAGCCTTAAGGTTACAGGATCTCACAATATTGAAATTACAACCGACACCACTATTAATGGGGTAAGAGATACAAAGGCTGACATGCTGATTCTTCCGGGTGGTCTTCCAGGAGCAGAAAACCTAAACAGCAGCAGAGTATTAAAAGAGATGATACAAAACTACTCTGACGAAGGAAGATTGATTGGTGCGATATGTGCTGCGCCTATGGTTCTGGGAGAGATGGGGCTTCTGGCAAGCAGAAAGGTAACATGCTATCCGGGGTTTGAAAAGTATCTTAATGGTGCTGAAGTGTCAACAAATGCTGTTGAGACATCTTCAAATATTATAACAGGTAAAGGTGTTGGTGCTGCTATGAGATTCTCCTTGGAGCTGGTTACGCAACTAGTTGATAAAAAAACGGCAGATGAGTTGGCTGAAAAGATGGTGGTATAAAAAATAAAAAGGGTCAGCCTATGAAAACTGAACCCTTCTTATTAACTTAACCCAAATCTATGAAAAAAAACCTACTACTATAACTAACAAATTCTATGCCAAAATTAAAATACCAGAATTAAAACTGATTTCATGTAGTTATACTCAATAGAGAATATAAAGTTTCGTTTTTAACTTTATTTAACAAATAAAGAAATAATAAACCATATAAGCAGTAAAAGTTATGAAAAAGTTAGCATTAACATTTTTAGTTCTCTTATTCGGAATCACGGCATTCTCACAAATTTCCACAAACACCTTAGGACTAAGGCTTGGAGGAGGCTTTGGCTTTGACTGGGAGGCATCTTTTCAGCGAGCATGTAGCGAGCATTCCAGAATGGAGATGGGATTAGGCATGGGAATATACTCTGGTTATAACGGGCTGAATGTATCCAGTACATACCAATGGGTTTGGAATATTAATGGTGGCTTCAACTGGTTTGCTGGACCTGGAGCTCAAATTGGCAGCAGGGCTGGAAATTTTTACATGGGGCTTCATGGTCAGGTAGGTGTAGAGTATCTCTTCTCTGAAATTCCAATACAAATTGGCATTGACACACGACCTACCATTAGTGTTGCAAATGCTGCAAACAGTTTTGAAATAAACGTTAATACATCAATTAGATATATTTTTGGCAAGTAAAAAATAGGAAAGCTGCTCTCGACTACGTTCGACCGGCTTTCCTATTTTTTTAAGAGGTTGTTACTTCTCGTCACCTTCTGTCTTCTGAATTTTATTGCCATATCTGCTGCTGTTTTTTCATGACTGTTGATTGTTACTAAACAGTCTCCATCACAAATTTTATTTGTTTCAAGATAAGGCTATTCATAGTTTATGTCTAAAATCATTAATAGATAAAAAATATCATATCCTCGTTGATAATTTCATTAAAATAAGTATTATTGAACTATTGAAAATAAAAATT
>JALVBA010000057.1 GCA_027010905.1 Marinilabiliaceae bacterium | reverse complement strand
AACTCGTGCAAATCTTCGTTTTGTAGTTTCAGTTGCAAAACAATATCAAAATCAAGGATTAAGTTTGCCGGATTTAATTAACGAAGGAAACCTTGGTTTAATTAAAGCAGCTGAGAAGTTTGACGAAACAAGAGGTTTTAAGTTTATCTCTTATGCTGTATGGTGGATACGTCAATCAATACTTCAAGCTTTAGCTGAGCAGTCGCGTATTGTTCGCCTGCCGCTAAATCAGGTTGGATCACTAAACAAAATCAACAAAGCCTATTCAAAATTTGAACAGGAGAATGAGCGTAAGCCATCGCCTGATGAATTGGCTGAAAAACTTGATATTCCGGCTGAAAAGGTTTCTGATACACTACGTGTTTCAGGTCGTCATATTTCAGTTGATGCTCCTTTTGTAGAGGGAGAGGATAACAGTCTGTTGGATGTGTTGGTGAATAATGATTCTCCAAGTGCTGACAAGGCTCTGATAAATGAGTCGCTGGCTCGTGAGATTGAGAGAGCTTTGGCAACTCTTACTGAGCGTGAAAGTGACATTATTAAACTATTTTTTGGAATTGGCTGTCAGGAGATGACTCTTGAAGAGATTGGTGAGAGATTTGGATTGACTCGCGAGAGGGTTCGTCAGATTAAAGAGAAGGCGATTCGCCGTCTAAGACACACATCGCGCAGTAAATTGTTGAAGTCTTATCTTGGATAGTAATTTAAAGTATTATTACAGCTGACTTTGTTGTCATTTGGATATGTTATAAAATCCCCATTAACCTTTGGTTTTTGGGGATCTCTTTTTCAATAGCTCTTGCAGCTTAAACATCTCGTCGCGATACTGAGCTGCTGAGATAAAGTCAAGCTCTTTAGCTGCTTTCTGCATCGACTTTTTTGTCTTTTCGATAGATTTCTTAATTGCATCACTGCTCATATAGTTAACAACTGGGTCGGCCGCAATATCCAGCTTTTCCGGTTCATAGTATGGTCTGCTTTGTTCCGTTTTGTCAAGTATGCTTGTCGACTCTCTCTTAATTGCTTTTGGAGTGATGTTGTTTTTTATGTTGTAGGCTATCTGCTTCTCTCGTCGGTGGTTGGTAGCGTCAATAGTTGCTTTCATCGATTTAGTTATTGTATCAGCATACATAATTACTGTACCATTCAAATTTCGAGCGGCTCGTCCTGATGTTTGCGTTAGTGAACGTTCCGATCTAAGAAATCCCTCTTTATCAGCATCCAAAATAGCTACTAACGATACTTCTGGTAAGTCAAGTCCTTCTCTCAGCAGGTTCACACCAATTAATACATCGAATGTCCCTTTGCGAAGATTCTCCATTATTTCTACACGTTTAAGTGTCTCCACATCCGAATGGATATATTCACATTTTATTGAGATGTTGAGGAAATATTTTGACAACTCTTCGGCCATACGTTTTGTAAGGGTTGTAACAAGAGTTCTTTCACCCTTTTCAACCCTGACATTAATCTCGTTAATCAGGTCGTCAATTTGGTTTAGAGAGGGACGTACATCAATCATCGGGTCAAGGAGGCCTGTGGGCCTGATTACTTGCTCTACAACAACACCTTCACTCTTCTCCAGTTCGTAATCGGCAGGCGTGGCACTCACATATATTGTTTGATTAACAATCTGCTCTAACTCTTCAAATCTAAGAGGGCGGTTGTCCATTGCTGCAGGAAGTCTGAAGCCGTATTCAACAAGATTCTCCTTTCTTGAACGATCACCACCATACATTGCCTTTACCTGTGACATGGTAACATGGCTCTCATCTACTACAAACAGAAAACCTTCGGGGAAGTAGTCTAACAGACAGAACGGTCTGGATCCGGGCTTACGTCCATCGAAATAGCGAGAGTAGTTTTCAATCCCTGGACAATACCCCAACTCTCTAATCATCTCAAGGTCGTAGGTTGTTCTGTCTTCAACTCTTTTAGCTTCCAGGTGCTTCCCTATCGACTTAAAGAATTCAACATGCTTAACCATATCGTCCTGAATATTGCTAATAGCTTCCTGAACCCTATTTTTTGAAGTGACAAAGATATTGGCCGGATAGATTAAAGCCCCATCCGTCTTTTCAATTCTTACCCCTGTTAGAGGATCGAATTTCTCAATTGTTTCAATCTCATCACCCCAAAAAATTATACGAAAGGCATGGTTGGCATAGGCGAGAAATATCTCAACAGTATCACCCTTAACACGGAAGTTCCCCCTGTTAAATGAGACTTCGTTTCTTGAATAGAGACTATCCACCAGCTTTCTTAAAAAAACATTCCTTCCAATTAACTGACCCACCTTTATCGTTATTGTTCCTTCGTGAAAATCTTCCGGATTCCCAATACCGTAAATGCATGATACCGATGAAACGACAATAATATCTTTCCTTCCGGACAGAAGGGCTGATGTCGTACTTAACCTCAGTTTTTCAATCTCCTCATTTATTGAAAGGTCTTTTTCAATATAGGTATCAGTTACGGAAAGATATGCTTCGGGTTGATAATAGTCGTAGTATGAAACAAAGTATTCTACCGCGTTATCTGGAAAAAATGTTTTGAATTCTCCATATAGCTGAGCGGCCAATGTTTTGTTGTGTGAAAGAATGAGAGTTGGCTTCTGAACTTTTTCAATAACATTAGCAATAGTAAAGGTCTTTCCTGAACCGGTAACACCTAACAGAGTTTGATGAGGAGTGCCGGAAAGAATACCGGACGTTAGTTGCTCAATAGCTTCAGGTTGATCGCCTGTAGGAGTAAATGCTGAAATTATTTTAAAATCCATAAACCTTTTTCCAAAGTATAAACCGATTTGAAAATAGCTAGAATAATTACTAAAAGAAAGATAATGGAATGAATAACCAATACCAATAAAAAAAGAGAAGACCCTTTTAGGGTCTCTCAAATGTTATCTACGTCTCCTGTGCTTAGATTTATATCTTCTGGAACCACCTCTTTTGTACACTGAACGAGTCTTTAGGTAAGCCTTTCTGTTATACTTAGGGGAGTTTTTCCATTTCGAATCACTAATCAGGTATGAAATACCTGCTGTGATTGTATAGTAGTAATCGTTTGAATCAGTTTGGTGTATTTTGCCACTACCACTTTCCCACTCTTTGTGTCCGTCAACTTCATCTCCAAATATAAAAGTGCCATTTAATTCAGCCTTAATGCTCAGACGTGGGGTTAGCCAGTATGATACTCCCGGGCCAATAGAGAGAGTAGGTGATGCTCCTGACATTGTTCTCCATTCAGTATTCGGATGCAGACCTCCCTCGCCATACCATTCTGTAGTGTTATAATAAATGGCGCCAAATTGAGTAAAAAAATATGGATTGAAAGTTCGTTGCCTAAAATATCCTAAGATTAAATCTAAGGGTCTAAACGTTGCACCAATATTTGCATCAACATAGGAATTGGTAAAATATGCGTATAGAATATCTGAGTTTGCAATGTACTGTTCTCCCTTCATATTTCCACCCATAATCTGAAGGCGACCTGAAAAATATGTGTTTATTTCACGTTCCGCAACTACGCCACCCGAATAGCTGGTACGTGACTTGTCAACTAAATCCCCAAAAAACACATTTACTCCTATCATAGGAGCAACAGTGAAACCTTCCCAAATAGCAGCCTTTCTTCTGTATTGGGCATTAGAAGCAAATGAGAGAGTAATTATTATAAATAGTGTTAAAAAATATCTTAGTATCGATGACATACGTCTAATTATTGGTTAAATTACAATTACTAGGATGTAAAAATGTGAAAAAGTTTAGTGATTTAAAAATTGTACAACTACAAATATTAAAAAACTTACGTTATAAATGAAAAAAAGTTTACAGATAGGCCGTTTTTTTATAGATTAATGCTGTTTTTCTTTTGTAAATAACTATTTCCTATATTAATTACTGATAAAATCG
>JALVBA010000056.1 GCA_027010905.1 Marinilabiliaceae bacterium | reverse complement strand
TTACCAACTTATTTTGTTGTTTAGTATCACTAAAATAAGTGAAAATATTTACATTTCAATGGCTGTGTAAGTTTTTCTTACACAGCCAATTGATTTTTTTATTAACAATTTAGTTGCGGATATAAGGATGAATGAAAACAGAGATAGTGACGGGGTGACTATTTTTCAATAATGAGAGTTACCCCGTCACTAAAATCTCACATTACTTATCACAGCTCATCCAGCAGATAAACAATTACATCACCAGCTTCATTCAGAATTATAGTGATCGTCTCGCCCTCACTTTCGTTCAAAGTACCCATCCACCATGAGGTTAGTTTATGCTCATTCAGTGGGTATTTCAATCCCGTTGACGATATCTTCAAATCAGTATCTAACGAGAATATTGAAACCTGCTGCCCTTTAAAAGTATCGAAAGCAGTTGTTTTAGAGACAGAAACAAAAACACCATAGTCGGTAAACAGTTTAACGGATATCACTTTAGAATACTGTGCCAGAAGAGAGATATTACCTATTGTATGATCCTCCCTTTTTCCGGTAGCTCCCAAAATGGTTACCTCTTTAATACCATTTTCAACACACCAATTAACCGCCTTTGTCAAGTCATTTGTATCCTGATCCAACACCCTCACAAGCCTCTTCTTATACTTTAATCTAATCTCCGGATTGACAGAATCAAGATCCCCAATAATTACAAAGGGCTCTCTGCCACTTGCAACAAGATTGTTTACTGCACCGTCGCAACAGACAATCTGCTCCGCATTGTCAAGCATGCTAAGCAGCTTCTCACTTTGGGGAAATGCCCCGTTTGCCAATATAATTGTATTCATATAATAGTTATTTACCCCTCCTAACCTCCCTTAAAGGGGAGGAATAAGAAATATTTATCAACAAAAATTGTTAGTCTCTTTAAGACCCCCTCCATAATAACATCTAAAAATTCTCCTACCCTCAGGGGAGGTCGGGAGGGGCTGGCTGCTTCCATCTATTAAAACCTCATCGCAAGTCTAAACATAACATTTGTTCCGGCCTGAGGGAAATAACCGTCCAACACATCATGATCTCCTTTGTAGTAGTACTGATACACCCATGCATTTGATTCATACTCCTTGTTGAAGATATTATTTACCTTCATTCCCAAATCAAAGCTACCCACTTTTCTGATAGTAAAGCCATAACCAACCATAATATCGTTCACAAACCACGGATTAAGTTTTCTCTCCTCACTCGAAGAGTTGTCGATATACTGTTTACCCACATATTTTGACAGCAACGATAGAGTTAATCCGCGCACCGGCTTCCATGCCAGTCTGCTTGCCGCAGTCACCTCGGGCGAAAAGGCAATATCTGTGCGCCCCAAATGGCTAACCACCTGATAAGGTCCACTGGCCGGATTGTTCTGCTTATAGCTCCAGTTGTCAACATACTGTGTGAAATCATTAATTTTGTTCGATGAGAAGGAGGCATTTAGATTCCAGTTTATATTCGATCTCAACACAAAAGCACCTGATAACTCAATACCTTGGCGGTAACTCTCAGGCACATTTATCATAATTGCAGACCCCACATTGTTTATCTCACCGGTAAGCACAAGCTGATCTGTGTAATCCATAAAAAAGACATTTGCATCAACCGAGAGACGGTTTTTACGCCAGCTGTAACCAAGCTCATAATCATACAACTTCTCTTCGGTAGGTTTCCTATTAGCAGGAGCATCCCTGAAATCGTTTCGGGTAGGCTCTCTTTGTGCCATTGCAAATGATGCAAAAATACGGTGCTGCTTAGCAATATTCCATGTAATGCCACCCTTTGGATTTACAAAATTAAAGGTGTACGATTGCGTTAAGTCTGAGAGGTTGTCGTGAATCCCATTCATATCGATATTCACATTACGGTACTGCACATCACCAAACAGACTTACATTATCACTAATACTGTAGAGCGCCTTAACAAACGTATTAAAATCACTCTTCTTACCATTGTTACGGTACCACTCAAAATCGGGCGAAATACCATTGTTCACCTCAGTCCAGATAACCTCTCCATAGTGGTCGCCGTCGTAGTTATTGTAGGCTCCCCCGATGGTAATTTGAGCCCGGTTAAAAAAGTAATTACCCGAGAAAGTAACACCGTAAAAGTCATTATCAAGCCATTTCTGCTGTATCAAATTTGTTTTGGTTACCACCTCGCCATTCACATTGATCTGATCGAACCCAAAATTGTAATCTCCGAATTTCCGATTGTATTTATACGACTCGTAATAACCTTTTCCTTTTGTGTAGTGCAGTGCCGCATTAACATTAAAGTTGTTACTTATGGTGTGTGAGTAGTGCAACTGATAGTGCGACTGTCCGTAATTATCCGTTTGATTTTTGTAGAGGTACTTATTAAAAGTACGGGCATTGGAGGAGTAGAGATTTGCTGCCTCCTCATCACTCCATCCATCCATCATCACCAGCCTCTCCATCCCCTCAACATCACCCTCCAGTTTCACTTTTGGCACTCCGGACCAAGCCTGATAGGTCTTCTCCTCACCAGAGAAGGTGATAAACTTTATGGAGAACTTCTCGCCATAGTATCCTCCTGTGAGGTAGTAGGACTTCATGTTAGAGGTGGCTCTGTCGATAAATCCGTCAGACGAGATACGTGACAGGCGAGCATCAAATGCAAAATTGCCGGGAAGCAGTCCGGTTGATAGCGATACCGAATTTTTCCAGGTATTAAACGAGCCGTAACTGTTATCGATAAGCGCACTTGCTGTGGGTTTCTCATTCAGGGTACTGAAATTAACAGACGCACCAAAGGAGGCTGTTCCGTTAGTTGATGTACCCACACCTCGCTGCACCTGAATCTTCTCAACCGAAGCGGCAAAGTCGGGCATGTTAACAAAAAACACACCCTGCGACTCAGAGTCGTTGAGCGGAATACCATTAACTGTTACGTTGATTCTTGAGATGTCGGCCCCACGAATTCTGAAAGCTGAATACCCTACTCCGGCACCGGCATCCGAAGTGACAACAACTCCCGGCATCTGATTGATAATATATGGCATATCCTCGCCATAGTTCACCTCCTTAATATCCTTCTCCTTCATCTCGGCATAGGTGACGGGTGTTTTCTTTTGAGCCCTTATGGCAGACACAATAACCTCATTTGCCATAATTACCGAAGGCTCCATCTTCATATCAACTGTTACCGTACTGCCTGTCATCTTTACCGGCACAACCCTTTTCTTATAACCCATAAAAGAGAAAGCCAAAGAGTAGTCACCCTCTTTTTTTAGGCTGAGTTCATACTCCCCTGTGTTATCAGAAATTGTTCCGACATAGGTTCCCTCAACAGCCACGCTAACGCCAACCATTGGTAGTCCGACTTCGTCCGAAAGCTTTCCTTTAACAACACCCTGCCCATAAATTATTGCAGAGAAAACAAAAAATAAAACTGTAAAAAATGCTATACGTTTCATCGTTTAGATAGATTAATTAGTTAATAAACAAATGATAAATGGAGTATAGCAACGAGATAATTACTCTTTCCCTTGTCGGCATTACCCGGCCAGGTTCAAAGGGTTTGATCTCAGCCCTCAATATTAAGGCACCCCATTTCTTTGATGGTGCAAATGTAAAGAGTTTTTTTGTTACTCAAAATATTATGGTGATTTTTAATTACTACTTAGTAATAATAGGAGAGTGAGAGTTCGTTTCCCATCACCTGAAATTAAGGTACGCTTTACACTCCTATATAGAAAATAAACGTACCTTTAAGGGCGATATATACGATATAAACCGAACGAGTTCGGTTTATACATACGTTGTGGTTTAATTTGACAAATTTACGGACAGTAACTAGGATGAATTATCAGGATGGAGATTTTTCAAAGGAGGAATCATCATAGACTTTAAGTCTTTTTGCGGTGCTACCGTCCAAGCCGTGCTT
>JALVBA010000055.1 GCA_027010905.1 Marinilabiliaceae bacterium | reverse complement strand
CTTTGAATTTGCCATAACGGGAAAGTTGTAAAAAGTTGACACGGCCTTTGATACTTAAAAAAAGTTCAAAGACCTCAACTAAAAAGTCCTTTCTTCGTTTGTTTATTTTTGGCATTATTGCTATAATACTGACTATCAGATTGTTATAAGTTTTATGTCCCCTGGTAATCATATCAATACAGATTGTGGTAAAAATGTATTAAAATACTAATTATCAGGGATTTAACCTAATTTTTTAACACTTTATTTTGCTGATTTTCAACATTTTATGTGTGTTTTTAACGAACTATTGCTTATACCTTCATTGTTATAATAAGTTGCGGCATCTGCATCACCTGCATCATCACCTGCATCACCACCTCCAACACCTGTATCCCACATACGTCCGTTTATATAGGGCGTAATAGTTGCATTGTGATTTTCTTGAAGATTGGTAATCAAACCTCCTAATCCTGTGAGTTCAGGAAAATAGTTAGGGTAATAATGATCCATTTCTAAACCATTCCATCCGTAAATTGTAATACCAATTGGAACATCAAAAAAGTCGGCTGCTGCTGTCAAATAATTTTCCACAGTAGGAACTGGTTTCGTTCTAAAATCTGAAGTGGTAAGCCAAATGCCAATATCACCTATTTTATGTTGTCTTGCTTCCCTTTCAGGAGAATATTCGGGCCAAAAACTAGCTTCTGTGCTTACCCATTCTTTATAAATTAAAGCAGCATCATACCAATTACCATCAAATAAATTGAGTTGGAAAACACCAGGAAATTCCCAACTATTATCTGCTACTGTTTTATTTGGAATAGGGAACTTACAAGCTAGATATATGCCTGAGTTTTCATCATAGATATAAAACCTTTTTGTAGTAGCATCTGGGTCATGAAATCCTAAATATATACCATAATCAGCGTTGTAGTAAGCAAAATATTGCATAGTAGTTCCCCAACCTCTTGGGTAATTTCCTATTTGATTGTCATAATAGAAAAGCCACCTGAAGAGATTAATCCTCCGGTGGCTTTAAACAGCAAACTGTCGGTATGGCTCAAAGCCACGCCGACAGTAGATACTTTTTTAATTTTTGAAAACAAGCTTATCATTTTCAACTGTAATATTAATCTCCTGATCCCTATCCAACGAATCAGAAAGTATCAGTTTAGACAGTTCATTAAGCAGATACCGTTGGATGGCACGCTTAACAGGTCTAGCTCCAAACAGCGGATCATAACCAACTTTGGCCAGCCAGTGTACAGCATCGTCAGAAACATCAAGCTTAACACTATTGTTCTCCAGCTGTTTTATCACACTTGATATGTTCATCCTCACAATCTCAGTAAGTTCAGCATCGGTTAGTGGTGTAAACATTACCACCTCGTCAACCCGGTTAAGAAACTCAGGACGAATAGTCTGACGAAGCAGACCAAACACTTCCTTCTCAGATTTCTCAATCAGCTCAGGCGAAACCTTGTTACCTGCTTTCTCGAAATTCTCCTGAATAAGGTGTGAGCCGATGTTTGAGGTCATTATTATTATTGTATTCTTAAAATCTACAACACGACCTTTGTTATCAGTTAACCTGCCGTCGTCAAGAACCTGTAGCAGGATGTTGAACACATCAGGGTGAGCCTTCTCAATCTCATCGAGCAACACTACCGAGTATGGTTTACGGCGAACAGCCTCTGTCAGTTGACCTCCCTCGTCGTATCCCACATATCCCGGAGGTGCACCAATCAATCGTGAGACTGAGTGTTTCTCCTGATACTCCGACATATCTATACGGGTCATCAGTTTCTCATCATCAAAGAGATACTCGGCCAACGCTTTTGCAAGCTCGGTTTTACCAACACCGGTCATACCAACAAAGATGAACGAACCGATAGGTCTGCTGGCATCCTGTAGTCCTGCACGGCTTCGGCGTACTGCATCGGCTATTGCACCAATTGCAACACTTTGCCCTACAACGCGTTTATGCAACTCATCTTCGAGATGGAGCAGTTTCTCTTTTTCGGATTTCAGCATCTTATTCACCGGAATACCTGTCCAGCGACTTACCACTTCGGCAATATCCTCTGAGTCAACCTCCTCTTTCATCATTGCATTATCAAGCTGCCTCTCCTTCAGCTCCTCCTTTACCTTGTCAATATCCTCCTCACAAGCTTTTATTTTGCCATACCTGATTTCAGCAACCTTGTCGTACTGACCATTTCTCTCGGCATTATCAGCCTCAATTTTCAACTGCTCAATATCAGCTTTATTCTGTTGAATCTTCTCCACAAGATTCTTCTCAGCCTCCCATTTCGCTTTCAGCTCAACATACTTCTCATTCAGTACCGACAGCTCCTGGTTGAGCTCCTCAAGTTTTCTTTTGTCATTTTCACGTTTTATGGCCTCTCGCTCAATCTCTAGCTGCATCTTACGACGGGCAATCTCATCAATCTCTTCAGGTACAGAGTTCATCTCTAACCTCAAGCGTGAAGCAGATTCATCAATCAGATCAATAGCCTTATCAGGCAAAAATCTATCAGAGATATATCGCTGCGACAATTCAACAGCAGCAATAATAGCCTCATCCTTAATCCGAACCTTATGATGATTTTCGTATCTCTCCTTCAAACCACGCAATATTGAGATTGCACTCAATGTATCAGGTTCGTTAACCTTAACAATCTGAAATCTTCTTTCGAGAGCTTTATCCTTCTCAAAATATTTTTGATATTCGCCAAGTGTTGTTGCACCAATAGCCCTCAACTCCCCTCTTGCCAATGCCGGTTTCAGAATATTTGCAGCATCCATTGCTCCTTCACCCTTCCCTGCACCTACCAATGTGTGTATCTCGTCGATGAAGAGAATCACTTCACCATCGCTACCAATAACATCTTTCACAACCCCTTTCAGTCGCTCCTCAAACTCACCTTTATATTTGGCTCCGGCAACCAGTGCCCCCATATCTAGAGAGTAAACACGTTTCGACTTCAGGTTTTCCGGAACATCGCCATCTACAATTCGATGAGCTAGCCCCTCGGCGATAGCTGTTTTTCCTACACCGGGTTCTCCAATCAGGATAGGATTGTTCTTTGTTCTACGCGACAAAATTTGCAGTATCCTGCGAATCTCCTCATCCCTGCCGATAACCGGGTCGAGTTTGCCATTTCTGGCTTGCTCATTAAGGTTTATTGCATACCTATCCAAAGTATTGTAAGTATCCTCGGCCGATTCGGAAGTTGCCTTAGTTCCCTTACGAAGCTCCTCTATTGCAGCCAACAAACCTTTCTCATTTAGTCCGGCATCCTTAAGCATATTACTTACCTGATTTTTGGTTTTTAATAAGCCGATAAGAATATGCTCAAGAGTAACGTAACTGTCACCCATCTTCTCAGAAGCGGCAATTGCTTTTTGCAGCACATCGTTGGCACTATTCGACAAATACGACTGACCACCCGACACCTTAGGATAAGACTCGACTATACGGTCTAAAACAGGTTGAATATCGGTAATGCCAACCTTCTTAAAAATATTGTCGAGCATCACCTCATCTGTTTTAAACATCCCCTTTAGCAGATGACCAGGCTCCACTGCCTGATTATCATTTTGCTCTACCAGAGTCATTGCATTTTGTATTGACTCCTGAGCTTTTATTGTAAATTTATCTAACTTCATATCTAACTGTTTTAATGTTATTCTAAAATATTTAATAGATGGCCTGATAAATTGAGTAAACTATTTTTCAAACCTCCGCACCGATAACATCAAACACCCTACCATTTAAGAAAGCTCTTTACATAGAGACACTTTGTCATCTGAATTTCAGTGTTTTATGACAATTTTTCATGTTTGTTTGTTTTTTACTGACAATTTGTAATTATTCAATCAGGAAGATAAAAGATTGAAGCCATTTCAAAATATCAAAAACTCAAAATAATTTTTAGCTACAATATATTAT
>JALVBA010000054.1 GCA_027010905.1 Marinilabiliaceae bacterium | reverse complement strand
AGAACCATATTATTTTTGTCAGTGGCATCAGTATAGTACTGTTAATATTAACCATTGGGTATTTTTGGGTACACAAACATAAAAAGGAAAAAGAGATATCGGAATTACAGTTAGAGAAATCACAAATAAAAGAACAACAACTATCTGAACAGATAGAACTTAAAAACAAACAGCTTACCTCACATGCTCTAAATATGATGCAGAAAAATCAGTTATTGCAGGCTTTATCCGAAAATATAGTTTCAATAATTGAAAAAAAGGAGAGTAATGTACAACACAATCTGAAGTTATTAAATTCAGAAATAAACAGCGTGATAAACTCTGAAAAGGATTGGGATACCTTCAAGGTTTACTTTGAACAGGTGAACAAAGATTTCATCACAAATTTCAAAAATCTGTCGGACAATCTGACTACCACAGATATAAGGCTTGCAACATTGATAAAACTAAATATGACCAATAAGGAGATAGCTTCATTGTTGAACATTACACATCAGAGTGTAAAGAATGCACAGTACCGTTTGAAAAATAAAATAGAGTTAACTGCAGAACAGGATCTGCGGGCATTTATTTGGGAGCTGGGATGAATTTCACTATCAAATTTACATGATTTCCTTTGACGATCGATGATCCCGCACGGCGGGGAACGTTCGAATGTCCTGACCGGTGAAACCTCGAATCGTTCGTAAAAACATTCGAGTGTTAAGCTAACTTATCAACCTACCTCTCTTCGTCATTAATTCGGTAACTATTAGGAATTAAGGTGTGTTTATTATAATTTTATTTGTTTTAATAAATTTCATATAAAATTGACCCTATGAATGGACACTTTCTTCTTCAGGCAAACGCAATTATTCTAATTGCAACTCTACTACTCTACATCCCAATATGGGTTATTGCATTAAATAAAAAGAGACTAATAGCTTTTGATTTTGTTTTCCCTTTTATACCGATACTTCTGTGGCTAATACTTACTATGGTAGGCATAGGCTCAAGAGACCCGGCCAATCTGATTGAGATACCAATAATACTGTTTCTCACATTGGCAGCTCACCTACACATGATTTTTTCACACTACTCGTCGCTAAGAACAAAGAAAGGAACGACTATTATAGTAAGTATCATGTCAGTATTAGCACTACTCCTTAGGGTGTTTATGCATGTCTACTCAGTTTGATATTGAGTGTGAGATTAGCAAAACCATCTATTAACCGGAAAACTTCAATCCTAATTATTCCTGACCTTTTCAATAGGTATCAGCGATACTCCTGACCTTCAAATTATCTGAAGGATTTTTAATAACCTCATTTGTTTCAAAATAGACTACACGTTTTTCACCATCTAACAAATCAAAATAGTTATCGGTAAACCAACCGTCAGCATCATCAAAACGGAGGTAAACATTCTTAGCAAGCCCTTTGGCTATAATGTTTATCTTATAGCCTTTATCACTCTTCTCAATAGTTGTTTTAATTAATGTTTTGGGCAGATGCAAGTCCTTGATTTTTTCAAAATATTTTGTTGTATGGTAAATCTGCTCATCACCGTTGTGAAGCCGAACATCAAAAACAACCTCTTTACTGTTCATCCCTTTAAGCAACTCCTTTAGCTTTTTGCGGTAGACAATATTCGACGAGTTAGCCTTAACAGTTATCTTCTCACTACTATTCCACAACTCCTCACCTTTGAAATCCAATATCCGCGACTCCAGTGTTGCATCAAAATCTTTCAGTTTGTCGGAGACCACATATACCTGTAACTCCTTAGTTTTTGTATCAGGTACAACAATTACAGGCTCAAAAGCTTTACGCACGAAGTACTGCAAGGCTTTCCAGTTTCCGTAGTAATCGATACTCGACCAAGAGGCCACAGGCCACACATCGTTTAACTGCCAATAGAGACTACCCATAGTATAGGGCATATTCATCCGGTGTCCTTCAATACCCGTTTTTATTCCTTCGGCTTGTAAAACCAGACCTGTATAGATAAATGACTCAAAATCCTTTGGTTTACGATAGTCCTGCTCGAGATAATACTTAATCTGTTTGTTCCCAATAAATGAGCGTTGGTGCGATAGCATTACCTCCGACTCAATATCGTAATCCTCCGGAAGAGCATACTTTTTAATAGTCTTTAATTCTGGGAATGACTGAAACCCATACTCACTAACAAAACGTGCCGGATCTTTATGATACTCTGTAAACGGCACCTTATGAAACCAGACCCGCCAGTCGTGCTTATCACCATCTACACTGTGCGATACTACAGTATCATACGACTGAGGACTTGATGACCAATAAGGCCTGTCAGGGTCATACTTTTCTACAGCACCGGGTAGTATATCAAGAAAAATATCCTTGTATGCTTTCCACATTGCTTTTGCTCCTTCCGGCTGTTCCCGTGTATTATTAATTTTCCATCCCCACTGAAACCAACCTTCCAGAATCTCATTATTTCCACACCACATTGCTATGCTGGGATGATTACGTAACCTACGAACATTATACTGAGCCTCCTCCTTCACACTATTAAGGAATTCCGGATCGCCGGGATACATATTACAGGCAAACATAAAATCCTGCCATATCAATATTCCATATTTATCGCACAGGTCGTAAAATATATTCTTCTCGTAGATACCACCACCCCACACCCGCAGCATATTAAAGTTACTGTCGTGGGCACTTTTTATTATATGCTCATACTTTTCAGGAGTAACCCTGTCGAGAAAAACATCGTTAGGAATAACATTGGCTCCCTTCATAAATACAGGATAACCATTTACTTTAAAATAGAACGACACACCAACTTCGTCCTTATCCCTAACCAATTCAACAGTGCGTAGCCCCAGATTATAGCTATAGTCCGACTTCCCATGCGAAGTAATTACCTCGGCAGTTAGCTTGTACATACTCTGCTCTCCCAAACCATTAGGCCACCACAGCTTTGGGTTCCCAATCTCATACTCTACCTCTATTTCATTCACTCCACGACTTAGCGAAACGTCCTTAGATTTCACAACCTCGTCATCAACCAAAATATTAACTGTTGCCACCTGCTTTTCCGTTGACTCAATTTCCAATTCTGAAGAGAGTAATGCTTTTACTTCATCAACCTGTTTATGACGAGTATAAATATTTGCTATTCTTGCTGAGCTCCATGCTTCCACTATCACAGCTTTCCATATACCAGAAGTTACAAGACGTGGCCCCCAGTCCCAGCCAAATTGATACGGAGCTTTACGAATAAGTGGACTTACCCTCTTCTCCCCAGGTACATGCCCTATCTTTGCAAGGTCATTTTCTGATGATTGTACTACATAGGGGTAGTTATCATAAATTTCCAAACCTGTCATTATTGGAGAGTGAAAATAGATTCTGAGACTATTCTCTCCGCCTTTTAATATTTGCTTACACTCTACCCTCCAATCACGAAACATATTATTAGCACTTAAAATTAGTGAATCGTTAAGGTAAACGTCAGCATAGGTATCGAGCCCTTTAAGATCGAGCAGCACATGATTATTCTTCAGCAGACTCGCATTCACTTTAAAGGTTGTTTTGTACTCCCAATCCTTTTTATCTATCCACTGAACATCATGCTCATTAAGTCTGTAAAAAGGGTTATCTATTTTCTTATGCCGAATCAGGTCGGCATGCACACAACCCGGAACTACAGCGTCCATCCACTCGTTTGTACCAACTTCGCTAAACTCCCACCCGGAATCGATAACTATCTTCTTAACATTACTGTCACCATTTTCATTTGAGATACAACTACCAAACAGTAAAATTATTGGTAAAGCAATTAACCAATAGAGAAAATGATTTTTCATAATTGATGTTTTTTAATTAGATAACAAACATAGACAGAATCAGCAACAACATCAAACTTGAATGGTATTATATTCTAAAAAGTAAGCTGAGCCTTCAATCCACTATAT
>JALVBA010000053.1 GCA_027010905.1 Marinilabiliaceae bacterium | reverse complement strand
TTCTTATTCATAAGGATTGTTTTATGTTATCTTTTTGTTGTTCAATGCTTTAAGATAACTAAAACAATCCTTTTTACAAAATAAAAAATCATAATTCTTATATCGAACTCAGGTTAATAAAAAGACCAACCATTTTGTCCACTTGAACAATAGGTGCTTTAAAAAACAACCAATTTGTCCATTACACCGAAAAGTTAAACTATTAATTGAAACCGCCACGTGCGAGAGCATGCGTGGTGGTGTGAGAGGGCGGGGGAGTAATCCCCCTACCTACTCGATTGTTTTGTTTTTAATGTACTTGATACAAAGAAACCGAAGTTGAAGAGTCGGGGTAATAGCCTGTATTGAAGGGATATGAAAAGAATAAGGTTAAACAGCCATATTACAATAGTATTTACCCAAAATGTACTAACCGGTTGGGAGAACACATTTTTAACCGGAGAGAAGAAGTGAGCCTTAATAAACGAATGTTCCGGCTCTTGAAAGATAGGATCTATCTTTTGCCATAGTTGCTCGTCGTATTCAATTATCTTATTTGAGAAGAAGTTATTCTTATTTCTTAAAAATCGTTCCAGATCCTCATTTGTGTTATCGTTTTGCAATTTAATAAATTGTTCTTTTAGCTCCGGTGTTTTTGTTAGCTTAAGCTTCTCCTCATCCTGAAGTTTATCGGCAGTATTGTAGAGTGCCCGGTAATACTTTTTTAGTTTAGTAATGTACAGGTTTGTTGCACCCAAAAGCTCTTCGTTAAAGTCAGTCTTAAAAGTTTCGATATTAAAATATTGGTCAATATCAACACTCGATACCTGATTCTTTTTTAACTCCGTTTGTAATAGCGAGAGAGTGTAATCAAGCTGTTGCGGGTCTTGCGAATTCTTATACAGTTTTCTCGCTTTTTCAAGCTTATTCTTCATTGTTGGTATCCAATACTCCTTATTATAGTTAGCCTGACTTTTTATCTCGTCGTAAACATAGAAATGCTTTTCGTAGTTGTTGTTTATAAACTGATAGGTAGCTAAAGCTTCAAAAGCCCATCTTGATGTAATTATCTCCCCATACCACGGAATCTTGTTCGGAGATGAGATATCGGGGTTGAAACGGTCGAAACTGATGAATATACCACTTAAAATAAGTTGTGGGATAATTAGGAAAGGAATGGTGATGTAGATATTTACCGTCTTCTTAAAGGTGTCAGAGATGTTTAAACCCAACATATTCGCAAATACCGATGAGCTGAACAGAATGAGCCAATACTGAAAATACATTCCCTTTATACCTATTATAGAGTTTCCTATTATTACAAACAGGAATGATTGTATGGCCGATAATCCTACAAGTATTGCCACCTTGGAAAAGAGATAGCTCAGACGGCTCAGATTGAGAAAAGCCTCCCGTTTCCTTATCTTACGGTCGTTAATTATCTCCTCGGCACTTACTGTGAGTCCTACAAATATTGCAATTATCACAGCCATTATAATATAAATGGTCAGGTTGGGGTTTTTTGAAAAGATATAGCCAACGCTGCTGTTCGAATCCACATTGTAATACCTGATTATATAAGCCAACAACAACGCCAGTATGGGAGTCTCCAGAAGATTAATTAGCAGGTACTGATTGTTTGTAAGCTTTGCTAAAATATCACGTTTAAGAAAAATGATAAACTGTTTTATCTTTCCCGGAATCTTAAATGATATCTTGGGTAATTCGTTAGTTACTACCCTGTCTTTTTGTGCTGTCACTTTTAGGGTATGCCACTCCTTAAATCGCTGATGCCATTCTGTTGCTTCAAGCTTTCGGGTGGATGTAACACTTCCGTATTCGTCAACAACCTGACCTCCTACAATATTCAGTATCTGTTCAGCATTTACATTACCACAATTGGGACACTCACTCTCCTCCCTGTTAGCATGGTTGATACACGATTTAAAGTACTGTATGCTCTCAACGGGGTCGCCATTATATATCAGGTAGCCTCCCTCGTCGAGCACTAACAACTGATTGAACATCTTAAATATATCGGAAGAGGGCTGATGAATAACTACAAATACCAATTTCCCCTTTATCGTTAGCTCTTTCAACAGGTCAATGATGTTGTCTGAGTCTTTTGACGATAGTCCAGAGGTAGGTTCATCAAGAAAAAGAACAGCCGGCTCGCGAATCAGCTCAAGTGCAATGTTTAATCTTTTACGCTGGCCTCCACTAATTTTTTTGTTTAGGGGGCTACCAACCTTCATACCCTTAATCTCATACAGTCCTAACGACTTAAGAAGGCTGTATACCTTCTTCTTAATCTGAAACTCTGTGAGGTTTCCAAAACAGAGTTTGGCATTGTAATACAGGTTCTGAGCGACAGATAAATCCTCTATCAGCAAGTCGTCTTGTGAAACATAACCTATGAGTCCCTCGAGCTTTTCAGGGGCGTCGTGCAGGTTAATGTCGTTTATCTTTACTGTTCCCTCTGTAGGAACAAAAGAGCCACTCAGTACATTTATAAGTGTGCTTTTACCTGCTCCACTAGCACCCATTATTCCCACTAGCTTGCCCGATTCGGCAGTGAAGGTGGTGTTGTGTAATCCAATAATACTTTTATTGAAGTTGTAGGTTACATTCTCTACGTCAAATACTACCGGTGTGGATATCTTATCACTGGTAAACTGAACCAGAATGTCGCTGTAGTAGATGGGGTTAATCCGCTTGTTACGAAGTGTTGACCCGGGGCGTAAGATGTGTATCCTGTCTCCTGAGATAAGCTGACCATTCATCAGCAGGTCGAGATGGTGGTCAAACCTGAAGATAAACAGATTGGCCGACTCAATATTAAGGAAGCTAATTTTCCCTTTTAAGTTAGACCTGTGAATATGTTTGCAGGGAAGATTGCTATTTTCTGATTTCTCGTCTATTATTAGAGCCTTATTTGATTTAGGCTCTTTATTCGTTATGATACCAGTAATGAACTCGTAGATGAGTTCAGTCTCTCTATCATAAATATTAAAAGTACTTGCAACGGTATCTATAAACTCCTTCTCCTGTTTGCTAATACCCGAACCTGAGTTTAAAAACTCAATAAGTTTTATAAGTACAAATACTTTTTGGTAGTAGGTAAACTCTTCGTTTATTTTCAGAGCAATTTTCAGAACTTTTACCGAACTTACTGAAGTGTGCTTATGGATCTCCTTTTCATGCGATTTCTCTTCTTGCTCGGCATAGTACTCATCAAAAAGGTTAAGGTACTCACTAACTATCTGGTAGTTTAGCTGTTGGTGAAGAAAGCTTTCTACAATTGAGCGGCGGGATTTAGCCTCACTTGACGGAGATGAAACTAATGCGAATAGTTTCATTAGTGCTTTAAGAATACCCTCGCTCATGTCCTATTTAGGTGTTTATATTGTTCATCATATTTGCAGCACTTTTTATAAAATATTGCGCTGAGTAGAGTAATATTGTTAATTTACCTGTTGGTTACTTTTGAATCCTATAAGAAGCAATGCAATTCCGGATGTACTCTTCTCTTTGTCCAACTTTGCCTCAACAATGCACTCAAGTGATCCTTCGGCCTTGAAATCCCAGTATGGCGCATTCTCAACCGATTCATTGGTGAAAAGAAGGTTTCGCTCGTTGTCATATACCGAAAAAATTATAGTCTGCTCCTGTGGGCTACAAGCAATAATACGATATGTACTGCCGGCAAAGAAAGTAGTGTGAAACTCAGCCACCTCTTCGTCTGTTATGAAAGCCTTAAAAGGTTGCCCACTAATAATAAATGGAGATTTAATACTTTCAGCACATTTATCAATTAATACCTCTTCCTGAGAATTAATAGAGTTTGCACCTATAAATGAAAAGATTAAAACTGTCACAAATGTTAAAATGAATTTTCTCATTGGTCTAATATTTTTTGATGTATAATTTCAACGTACTATTCTGAAAAAAATTACTGAAAGATATCTAAAACTTTATAAATATAAGT
>JALVBA010000052.1 GCA_027010905.1 Marinilabiliaceae bacterium | reverse complement strand
AGGCAACATTCCTTAAAGAATTAAATACGGTACTCAGTTTAAAATCAGTCACACTGATGTACCAAAACCTCCGTTTTAAGTGCCAAACTGTACCTTCAATACTCTTTACCGCATCTATTACCTTTTCATCATAAATAAAATGCAGAACAACAATATCAATATTATCTAACTTATCGTAATATAATTTGACTACTGTTTTGCTCTGCATTTTGTTATGTTTTAAGTAACAATATGCATAAAGTTACTGATTTTCTTTGTTAATTGCAGCATAAAACGGTTCTATCTTGTTTGTATGGGGTTGTTTAAACAAACCACCGGATTATTCCATCCTGAAAATATCCAGAAAGTCCTCATCTACCTTTGTCTCTACAATCCCCTGGTTTGTTAGTATGTCGAAGTATGCTTTTACTTTATCAACCAGAACATCACCTGACACATAGTTGAAGTTCACTCGGTCGAGGAATAGGCGTACACGATCAACCGGTTGGCGCATCATGTCGAATGATAGGTTTGCCGACTTATCACGATGTTGGTTAACCCAGTCGATAGCCTTTTTCAGCTCGTCGAGCAGCACCTCAGTAATCTCAGGGTAGTTACGAACAAACTCACCCTTAAGCACGAGTCCTGCATTAGGAAAACTTCCGAATCCCGGATTGTACTCATTCCAAATTTTATTGTACGAAAGTATCGAAATCTCTTCTCCTCTATCCTGCATTATCTTTATTGCATAGCTGGCTTCCGGCTCGCGCAAAATTACGGTGTCGGCAACTCCTGTAACAAAGTCGGCATAAATCTTCTCCGGTCTTCCGAAAGGTTCGCCATAAACGAAGTTAAAATCCTCAGGATTGAGCCCACTGGCCTGAATAAGATATTTAGTGATTTTAGCAGGAGGAGCCTCCTCAAACAGAGGAGTATGAATCTTTTTACCAATAAGGTCTTTCAGGTCATTTGCTTCGTATCCTCTTGTTAGTATCACAAAGTTATCCCACACAAACATAGCCGGAATTTTCACATCGCTATTACGGAGTTTGGCTGATGTTATCAGAGCCGAGAAGCTGATGTCGGCTTTTCCATTAGCTATCCAGGCAAGGTGTTTTTCTGTCTCTTCCCACACTTTCAGCTCACGTACATTAACGGCTTTTCGAATCTTTTCCGACTGCAATAACCGCATCATAACAGGGTATGCTACCGGTGTTGCCGACTGTATTACCACATCGGGTTTGTCTGATGTCTCCGCTTCATCATCTGCCTCAGTTGGTATTTTATGCAGATAGACCCAAATCTCCTCCTGCCGCACATATTCGGTATAGTGTTCGAATCCCATCTCGGCAAGCATATTAATCATTGGGATTGGTTCGAATCGCTGGATAAGAATAAACCCCGAATCATCATCTATCTCGTAGGCTTTTTTAATTATTATATCGAACGGGTCGGTGGTCATCATTCGAACATCCATCATCTCAAAATCGTCCTTCCTCTCCATCCAGTTGGTTGCTTTCTCCTTTTCGGGGTTAAAGACAGAAACTCTGTGCTCACGGCTCTTCTCAATATTAAAATCAAATCCTAAACCGCCGGCAACTTTTATCAGTTCAGCAGGATACTCTACCGAGATTATAACAATATTCTCCTGAGGCTTAAGGTTCGACACCTTATGTATCAAGTCGGCCAACGAGTCAAGATTGTAGATATACCTCTCGGCACTCTCTTCCCAACTTATCTCTTTATCTTTTACCTCATCTTCTGCTTCCCCGCCTTTTATGCACTCAGGCATACTTTTAAGCAGTTTGTCTTCAACTCCAAGATATCTGTTTATGACATGCAGTATTTCGCAAAGAGAGACGCCGGTTACACGAGCTGCATCACGGAATGAAGCAAAACGTGCAAGCGTATTGTAGAGCGCAGGAGACTGCATCTTCTTAAATTTTGGCGACAGCCCAATAAGAACACTCTTCAGCTCCGGATATCTGTCCAGAGTCTCCTTAATATTCGAATTGGCCAAAACCGGCATAATATCAGTTGTAACGTCACTATCGTCTGAATAGATGGTATTTACGGGACACACCTCAAGTGCGTCGTTACACATTACTTCCTCATTCTCATTTTCGGGTTGCTTAAATACAAAAGCCTTACCCTCATCATTCATAGAGAAATTTTTATCTGCTACCTCCACGCATGCGCGGCATGAGATACACTCATCACTAACTGAATATTTTTTGTATTTCATAATTGATATATTTATAGTTTCAATATTTTCGGCATTAAACTTCACTTTTTGATGCTTTTTGTACCACACAATGAATCCTGATATCAGGATAAAAAGGATAATTAACCCGGCAAGGGGGATAAACAGAATGTAGAACTTGCCAAGGAACAGCTGATAGATTCGTGCTGTATGAACTTCCAATGCCACATTCCATAACGACATTGGCGAATCTGCTATAATATTTTCAGGCATATCGGGGAAAGCCTCTTTTGATGTTATATTTAGAGCCCCGAAATCGAAATCAAAAAACACCTCTTGTCCAAAATAATCGTTGGTGTAACCTGTTACTTTAAAATCACCTATTGGTGGGCCGCCAGGCTCAGGAGGTATGTATGGGGTCTTTTTAATGTAGTTGAGGATAGAGCCGGTTTCGCTATTCCACTCAAAAAGTCCTTCAAAAGAGCCAACAAGCCATGTGTCAGGCTTCGTCTTCTTCAGCACGTTAATACCCATGATGCTTGCAGGAGGCTGATGGGTAAACATCTTCAGTTCTGAAGTAAAGTGGTCGTCGGAGTGGTAGAAGCCATTCATTGTAGCAATTATAAATCTATCTCTCTCGTTGTCGTAAGCTATCCGGCGCAGTATGTCAAACCATGGGTTGGGGGTGGCAAGCTCGGTGTGTGGTATCTTATTAACCCGCGAAGTGCCAATTAGAGCCAACAGTGGCGGACGAAGAAATATTCCGGTTGCGGTAGTGATAATTAATAAGATAGCTGTTATCCATCCAATCTTGTTATGCCACTTCAGATTCCATGCACTCTTTTTATATATGCTATGTATCTTTTTCTTTGCTTTCAGATGGTACTTAATTCGATATCCGTTGATGAAATAGATGATGCCGGTTATACTAAGAAATATAAATATCAACCCCATTAAATCGACAAAGACTTTACCAATGCCGCCATAAACGTCACCGCTATGGATAACCCAAAGGGTTTTAAAAAGTCCTATTTTATTGTCGTAGTTTTCAGGTGCAGGAATACCTACTTGAGTGTAATCAGTGTAGTTAGTGGTTGTTAAGAGGTATGAGCGGGTGAGCACGAAAAGGGTACCCTGTTTCTCCATCAGATCAACTATTCGCTTCTCTTTAACTGGGAGCTCTATTTCCAGCCACTCTTGTTTTGGAAAATCATATTTGTAGAGTCCGAAAAATGTACCTGCAAACAGTTTGCCCGATTTAGTTCTGAGCATACTGCATATCTTCCTGTTGTCAATTCCTTTGGGAAAACCAGCGTTAAAATCCTTGAAGTTATTAAATGTTGAATCGGTAAGCCACACCCCGATATTACCCGAAATCAGAATAGAATCACTACTTATCTTCAGTGTTGACTCTACAGCTGCATTATTCCAGTTATTGTATCTGTACTCTTTAGGAAGGATATTTCTGTTAACATCAACAGAGGAGAGTCCTTCTCTGTGGTTCAATATAATACCTGACAATGAGAAAAGTACAATAAACATGGCCAGCACAACACTTAACCACTTATGATATTTTTTAAACCAGTCAATCATTCTCTTTTGTTTCCTATTCCAAACTTTAAGGGCACAAAAATAATCTTTATTTAGATTAATTCTACATATTAGGTTGAAAATATCCTGAATCTGTGGAAAGATTCCTGATATTAGTTCTTATTCAAGTTTCATATTGTACTTTAAACAGCTAATTATACTTACATAACCTCCATCGTTTCTCAAGAATGAAAGAGTATCGCTGTAACAT
>JALVBA010000051.1 GCA_027010905.1 Marinilabiliaceae bacterium | reverse complement strand
TCTTATCTCTATCCAATCTGGATACTCTTGTACCATACTTACCTCAAAATGAAAACTTATATCGGTAGGGAAAAGTACATTGACTAACGATTGTAATATTGTCATTGTTTCCATTTATGAAAGGTAACATTTTCTCCTAGCACCTCAAAATAATATTTAGCCTCTATTCTCCTTAGATAAAAAAAAAGAGAATCACAAGATGTGCATAAACAAACAGTCGATTAACCCATGGTACCTTCAACGCTTAAAAAGCTCTGTTTTTTTTAATACATTCGCACAACTTAATACAAAAACAGATTTATGGATTATAGAAAGCCTTTACATCCAATAATGTTTGTAGGAACAGGGTCTGATGTTGGGAAATCGATTATTAACACCGCATTTTGTCGTATCTTCCTTCAGGATGGCTACACTCCTGCCCCATTCAAAGCTCAAAACATGTCGCTAAATAGTTATGCTACCCCCGATGGATTGGAGATAGGAAGAGCACAAGCAGTACAAGCTGAAGCTTGCGGCATTAACTGTTCAGTTGAGATGAATCCAATTCTACTAAAGCCTGTTTCCGAACAGATATCACAAGTGATACTTAATGGAAAGCCAATGGGAAACCAAACTGCTTCGGAGTATTTTCTCAATACAGACAGGGACACACTTTTTAAACATGCAATTAAAGCTTGTCATAAGCTAAAGTCAAAATATAATCCAATAGTTATAGAAGGAGCAGGAAGTATCTCTGAGGTGAATCTTTGGGATAAGGATATAACCAACATGCGAATTGCCAAAGAGATAGAAGCAGACACCTTTATTATTGCCGATATCGACAGAGGTGGAGTATTTGGTAGTGTGTATGGAACAATGATGCTATTACCAGAAGAGCACAAAAGACTGATTAAAGGAATCATAATTAATAAATTCAGAGGAGACATCTCTCTTTTTGAAGATGGAAAGCAGATTCTTGAAAAAATTACCGGCATACCGGTTGTGGCAGTAATACCATACTTTAGTGATATCTTTATAGATGATGAAGACTCTGTTGTGCTCAATAAAAAGAGAAACACCATTAAAGAGGGAAAAATAAATATTGCAGTGATATTATTAAAACACATGTCAAACTTCACCGATTTTAATATACTTGAGCAAGTACCTCAAGTCAATCTCATTTACAGTAATGACGAACAAGAGATTTCAAACTCTGACATCGTGATAATTCCCGGCTCAAAAAACACCATCGAAGATCTTATTCATCTGAGGAGAACAGGAATTGCCAAAGCAGTATTAAAAGCTCACAAATCAGGAAGTGCTGTTTATGGAATATGCGGTGGATTCCAAATCATGGGAGAAGAGATAAACGATCCTAATCATGTAGAGAGTGATATAGAAACTATTCCGGGACTGGGAATACTGCCGGTTAAGACAACCATCACTGAAGAGAAGAAAACAGAGCAGTGCACATTCAACTTCCTTAATAGCAGCAATAAATACCTCGGATATGAAATACACATGGGAGAAACAAGCGCAGACAGCAACTCCCCATTATGCCGGATAGACGGGAAGCATGACGGCTATTACCTGAACAATAAAACATGGGGCACATATATTCATGGAATATTAGACAACAAAGAGGTAATTGATGCAATACTGTCAGAATTTAACAAAGAGATTTCCATTCCGGACGTTGAACATTTTAAGAATGAGCAATACGATAAACTTGCCAATTGGGTACGTATGCACTCCGATATGGAATACATCTATAAAACATTAAAACAATGATACAGGGGCACGGTAACGATATATTCAATTATAACAACGTAATTAATACCGATTTTAGCTCAAATGTATGGTACAACAGCAATACAAATGAACTTCTTGAATATTTAAAAACCAGAATAGAGCATATAAAAAACTATCCTGATCCTGACAGTAGCGAATTGAAGATTAAGATTGCAAAACTACATAACATTACCTCTTCCGAAATACTGGTAACAAATGGATCTACCGAAGCGTTTTATCTGATTGCACAAACTTTTTCGGGAATAACAAGCAACATCTTTTACCCTTCATTTGCTGAATATGAGGATGCATGCAAAATCTTCAAACATAAAATTCAGTTTCACACCACCGATAGTTTCAACAGATACTCACCTAAAAATACCTACGGATTGGTATGGATAGGTACTCCTAACAATCCTGACGGAACTACAATAGAAGCAACAACCTTAGAGAAACTATGTGAAGAGAATCCCAAAACATATTTCGTAATAGATGAAGCGTACAATGAGCTGTGCTGGGATTCTACAAGTATAATACCAATAACAAACAGACATCCCAACCTGATAATTATAAAATCATTTACGAAAGCCTTTGCCATTCCGGGTATTCGTTTGGGTTATGTAGTTGCATCCAAAAGTATCATATCTCGAATACGAGACATTAAGATACCCTGGAGTGTTAACAGTTTAGCTATTGATGCAGGTCTATTCATCTGTGATAATTACAACAAGCTTTTACCTGCAATAGAAGTTGTTTCACAAAAAAGCATAATTCTACAACAACAAATAGAGACCATCTCCGGAATTGAAGTTCACAACTCAAAATGCAACTTTTTTCTTGTTAAAATGGAAAGGGGCAGCGCAACCAAACTAAAAGCCTTTTTAATTGACAGGTATGGAATATTGATAAGAGTTGCCTCAAACTTTCGCGGACTGAATGATAGTTTCTTTCGTATTGCCGTTCAGTCTGACGAGGAAAATAAGTTATTCATTAAGGGAGTAAAAGAGTTTTTAAATACTCAATGATTAAGCAATAGTATTAATATGTATTTTAGCCACAAATTTACAAACATCACTTTCCGTATTATCACAAATCAAACAAATATTCAATGGACTCAATCATATATCCATTAATTGCCGGGTTCATCCTTGATGCCTTTTTAGGTGACCCACATAAGATGCCTCATCCAATACGTCTGTTTGGGAAAGCAATTAGTCTATTCGACAAAAAAGTAAACAGAGGAGAGCATAAAAGAGCAAAAGGTTTTATCACGGTTTTAATTCTACTTACATTAACATATCTCACATTTGAGTTGTTAATCCGATTTGCTAACATGTTTGACTATTTAAGATTTATTACACCCACAATAATAGTATATTACGGATTAGCGAACCGAAGCTTAATAGACGAGGTTTTAAAGACGGAAAAAGAGCTATTAAAAAACAGTATTGTTGTAGCCCGCAAAAAGTTAAGTTACATTGTTGGTAGAGATACAAAAGATCTTAACCCAAAACAGATGCGTACAGCACTACTTGAAACACTTGCTGAAAATCTGAGTGACGGAGTTGTGGCTCCCATTCTTTATTATGTCTTAGGAGGAGTACCATTAATGATGACCTACAAAATGGTGAACACACTCGACTCGATGATAGGGTACAAAAATGAAAGGTACAGATATTTTGGATATACTGCAGCTAAACTTGATGATATACTGAACTATATACCCGCACGTATTACTGCCGGACTGATAGTATTACTATCAATGAGCCGGAGAGGATTACTTTTCATATTCAGCTACGGTCATAAACACCCAAGCCCTAATGCAGGATACCCCGAAGCTGCCCTTGCAGGAGTGTTAAACTGCCGATTATGTGGACCAAGTACTTATCAAAATAGGACGGTGAATAAGCCCTATATTGGTGCTAACAATCGTGAAATAACTTCAATTGATATAAAAAAGAGCTGTTTCCTGAATTTCATGGTTGCTGTGGCATCTGTAATAATAGTGGTTTTGATTGACCTGTTTTTATACAGATAGCACAGTGTGCCTCGAAGTAAGAGGATATAGTAACGTTCTTTAACATGTTTTTAATGAGATGGTGGACGACCCACCGGGAGCGGCTTACAGGAGCAGCTTTCAAACCACTTTATGGTGCTGTTGTCAAAAGCAATGGTGCTGAGCGATAAAGGAAAAGGCGGCGACATGTGAGCCGTCAG
>JALVBA010000050.1 GCA_027010905.1 Marinilabiliaceae bacterium | reverse complement strand
AATTTCAGCTTTATGATAGTGAAATATTTCTATATTTGAGCTTTCTAATCTAAATCTTCAATTAATGCTAGTTGCAATCAGGAATCAGCTTCTCATTTTAACTGCACTTATTTTCATCCCAACCTTATTAACAAGCCAGGGAATTAAGGGAGTTGTTACTGATGACAGTAATATCTCTATCCCCTACACCACTATCTATCTTAAACAGACAACCACAGGAACTACTACTAACGAACATGGAGAGTATGAGATTAATCTGGAGCCGGGGGTTTATGAAGTGGTTTTTCAGGCATTGGGCTATGAACGAAAGGAGTTTGAGATAGGTGTAAAGGATGGGTTTGTAGAGAAAGATGTGACTTTACGAAAATATGCAGTTAAGCTACATGAGGTGAAAGTCTACTCGGGAGGTGAGGATCCTGCCTACCCTATCATGCGTAAAGCAATTAGCCTGGCACCATACTACCTCCGACAGACAGGACACTACGAATCGGAGGTCTACATTAAAGGCACTCTCATCATGAAAAAGATTCCCCGTTTGATTGCAAATAAGATGGAGGTTAACAGAAAGAAGATAAAAGCCGGAGAGACCTACACTGTGGAATCACTAAACGAAGTTGAGTTTAACTCTCCCGATAAGTACGACCATAAGGTTGTTTCGTCTCACTCCACATTCCCCGGCACCGACGATGGCTCGCCAATGGGATACGTTACAAACAGCTTCTACAGCCCTACCCTCGACACGTCAATTTCGCCATTAGCTCCAAATGCTTTTTCTCATTATAAATTCAGGTATCTTGGCTATATAGAATACGGAGATGTAACGGTGAATATAATTGAGGTGATACCCCGTAGAAAGAGCCAGCAGCTATTCAGAGGGAAAATATACATTGTTGATAATCTTTGGAACATTCAATCTGTCGACCTTGTTAACGAAACATTTTTTGGAACTTACCACATAAAGCAGGTCTATACTCAGGTGGAAAAACGTGTGTGGCTACCGGTAAACCATTTCATAAATATTGATGCCTCGGTATTTGGAATAAAAGCTGAGTTCCGCTATACGGGAGCCGTGAAATATAAAAACATTAAACTAAACACCAACTTGCCTGTTCCCGAATCATTAATACAACATTACGCATCAGAAGAGAAGGCAGCCCGAGAGAGTGTTGTGAAAGTAGTGCCCAAACCACAAACAAAGCGGCAGAGAAAGATGGAACAACTTCTGGCAAAGGAGAAGCTGACAAACAGAGACATGATTAGGCTCTCCGGACTGATTGAGAAGGAGGCAAAAGAAAAGGAGGGAAAAGAGTCATTGGAGGTGAAATCGAACTACAAACTTTCAATAGAAAAAGATAGTATTAAGAGGGGCTCAACCTTTTGGAATACAATGCGGCCAATTCCACTTACCGAGCATGAGCTGAAAAGCTTTGAAGTAAAAGATTCACTTATAATTGCTAAAAAAGAGGAGAAAGCTGATTCTGTAAAAAGTAAAAAATCTGCATTCAACAAATTTATGAGAAGCTTTTTATGGGGCAGTTCATTCTATGCTTGCGATTCGTCTATGCGGCTAAAATATGATGGACTTTGGGGATTAAAGATGATTGACTTTAACGCTGTTGATGGCTGGTCGTACAAGCAGAGCGGCTCACTCCGATACAAAATAGATTCCGTCAGAAGTATAACTTTCAACCCGACAGTGCGGTATGCTTTCAATAGGCAGAAGTTCTATTGGGGTGTTAATTCAGGATTTTCCTATTCAACAAAGGCAAGAGGTTGGCTAAGTCTCCACTTGGGACAGGAGTCAAAAGATTTTAACAGATTCACGGGCATAAACCGTACGCTTAACATGGCTTCAGCACTGCTGTTTAAGGAGCACTATCTGAAACTCTACGGTGATGACTATCTATCTGTAAACAATGATATCGACCTGATTCATGGCATGAGATTAAACGTGGGCGTTGGTTTTCATCAATACAAAAGATTAGAGAATGTGACAAATTTTTCATTTTTCAGAAATGATTCATCCTATACCCCAAACACCCCTGAAAATATGAGGCTGTCAGATTCTAATCTCAACAGTCAAAGAGGATTTACCATTGGAGCATCATTAAGCTACACACCTAAGCTGAGGTACAGGATGCATAATGGACGAAAACATATGCTTGATTCCAAACTCCCCACTTTCATACTCTCCTACAAGAGGGGGGTTAAATCAGTTTTTAAAAGTATTTCAGACTATGAGTTGATATCAGCAACCATCAAACAAAAGAGGGAGTGGGGAGTGTTTTCATCATTTAACTGGTCGGTAAGAGGAGGTTACTTTACCCGGAATAGTCAGATGCACTTCTCTCAATTCAGGCATTTTAACACATCTGAAATACCTATTGTGTTTAAAAGCTGGAACAACAGCTTTCTGCTGCTCGAAGATTACCGGTATAGCACAAATAAAAGATTCCTTGAGGGTCACATAAGTTATGCTACTCCATACCTACTTCTAAAATATCTGCCATTTCTGAGTAACCGCTTGTGGTTAGAGAATCTTTACGCACACTACCTTACACAGCCACAGTTTAAGAATTACACTGAGTTTGGCTATGGTATTACTCAAATATTCTTTATGGGTAGCGTGGGAGTATTTGTCGGCTTCGAAGATGGCAACTACAGCCGATGGGGTTTCCGTGTGGCATTTAATTTTGAATAATTGTTTACAAACGGCTCTTATTCATTTTTTCAATCCTATAAAAATATGCAGCTACCTTCAAAAACGGTTAGTTAATCAACTTAATCTAATACCCTATGTTTTTTATTGGTTAATTTGCAACCCTGAAAGATTTATTGCGTACCAACAGTATCAGCAATTGTGCTAAGAAACAGAAAAATATTATTTTATAAATTTAAAAACAAAAAAAAATTATGAAAAGTAAATTATTATCTACAGTCGTTCTTTTATCTTTTATTAGTTTAACATTCATGTCATGTGAAGAAATGAAGGACATGACTGATGTTTCAATTGAAACAACATTAGACGTTGATGTGCCTGCAACTTCTGCTATGGCAGTAAAAAGCAGTTTGAAGAGTACTAGCGAAGCCGTATATCCATTTGAGGGTTCTGCTATAATTGATCCTACTTCTGATAGCGATATCGATAAATATAAGAAGAAAATTAGAAGTTGGGAAATTATAAAATTAATGAACCGTGTGAAAAGCATAGAAACACCTGCTACTCTAATTAAAGGTGAATTGATTATTACTGATGAAGAAACTGATGATGTTCTTCTTAATGAAGAAGTGACGAATTTGGAGTTAACAACAGAGGCAGTAGTTATGGAAATCACTGGTTCTAGCTGGACTAAAATTACAGATGCTCTTGGGGATCTTCACTCTTTAAAAGTAACCTTAAAAGGTGATGTTGACAAACCGGGTGTTGTGATTCTTTTTGGCATTGGACTTGATGTAAAAATTATAGCTAATCCTTTGAACTAAGAGAATTCGCATTTACATATTCAACCACAGTTTCCTTCGGGAGGCTGTGGTTTTTTTATAATAACCAGTTCGTCTATCATACAAAAGCAGAATGTCTTTTCAAAAACCTAACGGCTAAATATTATTTTGAGGTGCTGAGTAATTTTGGAAGGGTGTATTATAACTTGACAAGTTAAACCGTAAAATTAGTCGGCAGTTGGGTCTATTCCTCACCCCCTTTGAAGGAATTATCGTTTTCGTTTTGGGCTGGCATTTCTTCCCCCTCTCCACTTGGAGAGAGGGATAGAGTAGGAGAGGAAGTTTAATCAATACCGAAAGAGTAAATCGAAAAGGAGGTTGAATTATTGAAAGCTAAATTGATATATTGAGAATTTTGACAGAAAAAAGGGATAGAAGAGTAACATGTTTTGATAACGAATTAGAAGCCCCATCGGGGCGAAACAAATCGAGTAGGTAGGGGGATTACTCCCCCGCCCTCTCACACCACCACGCATGCTCTCGCACGTGGCGGT
>JALVBA010000049.1 GCA_027010905.1 Marinilabiliaceae bacterium | reverse complement strand
CAATGGTTTTTTATGAGAAAAATTGTTAATAAAAAGACCAACCATTTTGTCCACTTGAACAATAGGTGCTTTAAAAAACAACCAATTTGTCCATTACACCTGAATATCATATAAACCTTATATTTTCTTTAACACCAGTTTTGCCTTGTCTGCTTTTTTAATCTTTTTTCTTGTATTATAATACTCCTGATAATCGGATGCGGGGAAAAATCCCTTATTAATAATAAGGGTTCTTACATAAAGAATAGTGTTGTTGCTGGCTTCAACTTTAACGTTATAACTTCCGAATTTAGTATCATAGTTTTTTTTCGATGGCAGTGCCTCAACTTCATATCCTACCGGGATATTTATGTGGATAGAATCAATGCGGGTATACCCTCTTTTTATTTTAAACGGCAGTTTACGTTCGTTGTTTTTCTCAGGTACACTAAGACCACTAAACAAGTTAACTTTTACAAACATTCTTTTGCTGCTTATCGAAGCCATTTTAATAACTCTCATCTTAATATTCTCCGTAATGGCAGGTGTCTCATCCTTATCAACTTTGTACTTAATAGAAGTGAAATCCATTCCGGAAATATCGTAAATGTCGTGGAGGACATCTTTTTGGTCTTTAAGGGAATAATCTTTAATGCCAAAACGATCTTCAAAGCTTAGGCCTTCAAAGATAGTTGCCATCGTAATCATTGCATTACCGTTAATATCCACATCAACTTTCATTTTTCTTATCCGGCTGTTTTCCTCTTTTGTGTATTCAGGTGTTTTTACCAATTTGCTACCTTCTTTATCAACAAGAAGTACGTGCCGGTTATCGGTAAAAGTACCTAAAAAACCAAATGGTTGCTTCTGACTTGTGCACTCTAACCAAATTGTGTCGTTTGGTTGTGGAATACATAAAATGGCATGATTAAACTGATTGCTGGGAAAATCGGTAATGATATCTGATTTGCTGCGACCGGCTCTGACCAGTACATAGTTAGACTTTATGCCTACATATTTAAGCATTGAATACATGTAGTTTGTTAATGCTTTACAATCACCATAACCATTCTTGTCAACATATTCTGCAGGGAAAGTTTGCCACCCTCCTATACCTAATTGCACTGACACGTAACGGGTTTTATTTTGCATATATTCATATAGAATTTTTGCCTTCTCACGGTCATCTTCTGCATCTTTGGTGAGCTTCGCAACTTTGTTTTTTAACTCTTCGGGTAAAACGTCACGATCTTTGTTTAAAGTGTAGCTCCACTGCCCAAACTCCTCCCAACTGTTCAGAGAGCCTTGGTAATTCTCCATCTCAAAATCTTTTGGCGCAATTAAAACTGTTGGCCTGTAGTAGTAGGAGGGGGGCAGCAACTCCTGCCACTCTTTTGCAGGTAGCATGGTCTCCTCCCACCTGTACAATATATTATCCCCATCGTCAATGTCTGTAATCTCAGACTCATTGTTGAGATTGTACTCCTTGTAGTTGAATTCCATGTTTTTAGGAATAATAAAATCAATCCTTGATGATAACACACTTGTTTTGAATCCGGATTGGAAACTCCACGATGGATAGTTCAGGATACCATCTAATGATCTTTCATATTCATAAACAATGGTGTAGGGATAGTTATTATAGTTGAAGTGCAGAATCTTTCGGCGGCTGTCGGCATACAGCGTACCACCCGATACTGCACTTACATCCTGAATATCACTGTTCTTTAGTTTCTTTATACGTTGGCCGGATGCATCATATATCTCTCCTGAAAAGCTTTTTATTTTCATGTTTTTACTGTATCTAATAGATATATTTTCATAACTGGTTGCAAATTTATTTGCAATTAGCACAGCAAATTTAACATGCTCAACGGCTTCACCCGGGCTTATGACCTTAAACTTACGGTAGTCTTCCCAGATGATGTAACTCGCATCTTTTGTTAAGCTGTCGGGAATAGACGAGTGTACATATTGGGCACGTATTGAAAAAGCAAAAGAAAAGGATATAAGGATCGATATTATAATTTTATGTTTCATTACTCTTCTGATTTCAATACTATTTGTTCGTTTATTTTTTCAATGATATGAGAATAGAATTCCTTTAGTAACTCATATTGATCGGGTAGAAAAAAGGTCTTGTTTATTTTCATCTGACTATATATCTGAATAGATCCATTTTGCACCTGAGATTTATAAATGAACTGTGCTGCTTTTTCAGGTAAAACCACCATGCTGTTTTCAGGCATTTCTTCTACTATATACCCTTCCGGTATTTTGAAGTTTAAAATGTATGTTGTGATTATTGGAATGGCAAAATCAACAGGGTATTCTCTGGTTTCTGCTGTAAAAGGATTATCCATATCACTGGCTACAATTATTGCAGGAATATAAATCAAATCACCGTCAGTGTCAATGTTACTGAATTCTGAAATTTCAACTCTCTCAAGTAAAGGTTTCGACACATCATCAGCATTATCTATGGAGTAATTGTCGATAACCCAATCCTCTTTGTTGTTGATGTAGTCTTTTATATAATTTTTCTTTCCTGTTTTTGCAACGTTATGCCTTAAGTTTACGGCACTTAATCCCATAGCTCGCCTGTTAATGGTTGCAATTAGTCCATTTTCGTTGATACTCATCGCTACAGTAGTACTCTTTTTAAATTGCTCTTTACTTCTAAGATTGATCCATTTAGCATTATTACTAATTACAATCATCCCCTCTCCATTTATGCAGTTGAAAGGAAGCTCTCCCGGTTTCAGAAAATCTCTTGATGCATCAAGAAGAATACTCTTTCCGTCTATTATAGCTTGTGCAACAACATAGTTAAAGCTTGATTGTTTGGGGTAATACCTATTCACTTTTCCATTCGATCGGGTACTTAGAATTACGGGATTAGATTCAATACCTACTGCCCTTAGCAGGTTTACTAATAGCAGGTTTATTTCTGCAATATTTCCTTCGCCATCGTTGAGTGCTGATTTTAATGTGGTCTCAGCATAAATACCATTCAATCCGTTCCAATTCATATTTTTAGCTATTGCAGAGTATGCTGCTACAACTTTTTCATTTTCACCGGCATCCTGCTTTATTTGCTCCGATAGGTCTTTTACAATCCCATGTCTGTTTAAATCATTGCCAAAATCATCCCTTAACATTAATTTGTGACATATCTGATTCCAGGTGGATGTAAATGACTCTACCGGTCGGCCGGGTATACGGGTTGACCGATGTTCAAACTCAACCTTTGCCAGATAATCATTAGGAGTTGTTATGTAATCTTCAATTCTGAATGCAGGTAAATTCTTGTATACATAGCGGTTCGTATTAACCAAGTATGAGCCTATTGTCATGTCAGATTCTGTTGTGGTATTGGATTCGGATATGTTAGGTGATATATATCGGCCAAAAAAACGTTTAAATTCGAAATATTCAGGAGTTATCGTTCTGTATTCACTCCAGATAACAGGAATTGAAGATTGGAAATACCAAGGTTTAATATAGAAAAAGTCAGAGGTGATTGTGTATCTGTATTCGATAATTGAACCTACTTTGACATTTGGGAGTGCAAATTTCTTCACTTTCCAGTGCTTTGACTTGTCCTCGTCAAACACATCTTTTTTTGATAGTTTTGATATTGCTACCTTTCCATTTTCCAGATTATAGGTTTGTGCTTTTAACGCACCCATACCTTCATCTACACCATTTCGGGATGAATAGAGGCGTACTTGAATGTCAGCAAACTTGAGACCCCCCTTTTTTAAAATCTTTATTCTAGTATGGTTAGTAAATTCTAAAATAAATCCTTTGTTTTTAACATAGCTTATTTTTGATGTTCCGAAATTGCATAATATTACAGCTTCGGCTACTGTATCGTTAGGATAGATTTTCATTTCCAAATTTCCCTTAGAAATTTTACCAAATTTCATAGGTGCTTTTTGTGAAAATAGTTGCGTAGGGAGAATGAAAATAGTGGCAATGATAAATAATGCCCTGTTAAAATAGATTTTGAT
>JALVBA010000048.1 GCA_027010905.1 Marinilabiliaceae bacterium | reverse complement strand
ATATTGTACCCAAAGCATTAATATTTGACGATAGTTTTTCAAATAAAACATTAACAGTTAGAGATATTAATCTGAAAAAGAGTAATGAAACAGCGTATGATTTTTTAAAAACATATTTAAACGAGGGCGACTTTGAGCAATATCTGGCACGAATAGAGAAGCTGTTTAAAGATGGGAAAATAACTAAAGCAAAACACAATAAACTTCTAATGAAAGCATCAGAAATACCTGATGGTTTTATCGAACGTGATTTGCGAAACAGTCAGTACATTGCAAAAAAAGCAACTCAAATGTTGCAAGAGGTTGTTAGAACAGTTAATTCAACAACAGGTAGTGTGACAGACCGCTTGCGAAGTGATTGGGGGCTAATAAATATAATGAAAGAATTAAACCTGCCTAAATATGAGAAGTTAGGGTTGGTTGATGTGATTGAGGGAAAGAACGGAAAACCG
This sequence comes from Marinilabiliaceae bacterium, assembly GCA_027010905.1. Taxonomy (GTDB): domain Bacteria; phylum Bacteroidota; class Bacteroidia; order Bacteroidales; family Marinilabiliaceae; genus JAADEM01. The sequence goes on along the minus strand of JALVBA010000048.1, from coordinate 3,544 downwards.
GAGAAACAAATTAAAGACTGGACCAAACGAAATGACCATCGCCACCATGCCATGGATGCATTAACTGTAGCATTTACAAAACCTGCATACATTCAATACCTGAATAATCTACATGCAAGAAGCAATAAGTCTGGCTCAATTTATGGCATAGAGCAGAAGCACCTGCACAGAGATAAAGGTAATAAGCTGGTGTTCACACCTCCAATGTCTATAAATAGATTCCGAGCCGAGTCTAAAAAACATTTGGAGTCTATACTTATTTCGTTTAAAGCAAAAAACAAAGTTGTTACACGTAATAAGAATAAAATAAGAGCTAAAGGGAAAGATAATTATAACGTAAAAATAGAATTAACACCTCGCGGGCAACTGCATAAGGAGACTGTTTATGGCAAAATAGAACGATACGAAACCAAATATGAGAAGGTTGGTGCAAAGTTTAATATTGCCAAAATTAAGCAGGTAGCTAACCGGAAATATCGGGAAGCACTGTTGGTGCGGCTGGCTGAATTTGAAGGTAATCCGAAAAAGGCATTTGCAGGTAAAAACTCACCTGCTAAGAATCCTATTATTATAAGTAAAGAGAGTGTTCCTTCAAGTACCACCCTTGCAAACAACTCAGTGCCCGAAAAGGTAAAATTGGTTTGGAAAGAGCCTGTTTACACAATCAGGAAAGACATCTCACCTGAGCTAAAGATAGAAAAGGTGGTAGATGCTAAAATCAGGAAGATTCTGCAGAAGAGAGTTGAAGAGTATGGTGATGCAAAAAAAGCATTCTCAAATCTTGAAGAAGAGCCTGTCTGGTTAAACAGAGAGAAGGGAATCTCAATAAAAAGAGTTACAATAACAGGGGTGAGTAATGCAGAGGCACTACACTACAAAAAAGATCACAATGGGGAGTTTATTCTTGATGAGAATGGAAATAAGCAGGCAGTTGATTTTGTAAGTACGGGAAACAACCACCATGTTGCCATCTATAGGGATGCGAAAGGAGATCTTCAGGATAAAGTTGTGTCTTTCTTTGAAGCCGTGGAGAGGGTAAGGCAGGGTCTGCCTGTTATAGATAAAAGTTACAATGAGAGTGAAGGGTGGCAATTTCTCTTTACCATGAAACAGAATGAATATTTTCTGTTTCCATCTGACGATTTCGACCCCAAAGAGATTGATTTGCTAAACCCTGATAATGCAAGCACTATTAGTCAGCATCTGTTTAGAGTGCAGAAGATAGGATCTCTTTTGTCAGGCTTTTGGTTTAGGCATCATTTTGAAACAAATGTAGAAACTATAAAGGAATTAAAAGGGATTTCTTATAAAGTTATCCAAAGTGCCAATAATCTAAAAGGGATTATAAAAGTTCGAATCAATCATTTAGGAAGAGTTGTAAAAGTTGGAGAGTATTAAATGATTAGCAAAGTGAAAGGGTGATTTAACATCATCTCCTTCACTAATCAACTTAATAACTATAAGTTCAAATCATGTATTTCGAGAGAGGGTATTTATATCACATCTACAATCAAGGAAATAACCGTCAGAAGATCTTCTTCAAAAAGGAGAACTATATTTTCTTTTTACGGAAGATGAAAAAATATCTGCTCCCTTACGTAGATGTTGTAGCATGGTGTCTGATGCCAAACCATTTTCATCTAATGGTGTTTGTGAATGAGTTGGAGCTGCCGGTAGAGAGTGAGAGTCAAGCCTTCACTGCGAGTGAAGGCTTGACTGCAATTTCTCCCAACATTCGTACACTAAATGATTCTTTAGGCATCCTTTTAAGGTCATACACTCGTGCCATTAATATTCAAAACAGAACGTCAGGAGCACTGTTTCGCCGAAAGACCAAGGCGGAGTGTGTAAATTGTAATGACGGAGTAACTCCGTCATACTTAACCGTTGGAGGAGTTACACAAATTAATATTGAGATACCTGAACGCCAATATCCTCAACTATGCTTTAACTACATTCACGATAATCCGGTAAAAGCAGGATTAGTTACGAAACCTGAGTTGTGGGGGTTTTCGTCTGCTATCGATTATGCCGGGTTACGAGACGGCAGGCTTGTAAATAAAGAGATTGCTGTAAAGTTTGGATTTATTTGAGTAACGCGGTAAGTCAAGCCTTCACTTCAAGTGAAGGCTTGACTATAAATATCGAATGAAGACTTGACTAATAAGTACTATGAATATAAAAAGAGACTATTATGATAAAACGAACCCTCTATTTTGGCAATGATGCATATCTACATACAAAAGAGAAACAGCTTGTAATTGACTTTGCTGATAAAGAGAAGCCATCCGTAACAGTGCCAATAGAGGATATTGGTATAGTTATTCTCGACGCTTTCAGGCTAACTGTTTCGCTGAGCCTGATTACAAAATTGCTTCATAATAATGTGGCTTTAATTACGTGCGACGAACGACATCTGCCTCAGGGTTTAATGCTTAATCTGGATGGAAACACTATTCAACAGGAGCGTTTTAATGACCAGATAAAAGCAACACTGCCACTTAAAAAGCAGCTTTGGCAACAGACAATAAAGGCCAAAATACAAAATCAAAGAGCACTGCTCATTAAAGAGGGTTTCTCGAATGGTGAAACTCACAAAACTGAAAAGTTAGAGAATATGCTCTATTGGGCCGACTCTGTTAAATCGGGCGACCCGGATAATTACGAAGCCCGCGCAGCTGCATTTTACTGGAAAACTATATTCTCAGGTACAATTACAGATTTTAAAAGAGGGCGCTATGAGGGAGAGCCAAACAACTTGCTTAACTATGCCTATGCTATAGTGCGTGCTGTTACTGCCCGCTCTCTTGTGGCTTCAGGTTTGTTGCCTACCCTCGGTATTCATCATCACAATAAATATAATGCTTACGCTTTGGCCGATGATATTATGGAGCCATATCGTCCATTTGCAGATGCGATTGTTAAAGATATTGTGGACCGACACTACACTCCGGATTGGGAACTACACGGGTTTGAATTAACCCCTGAGATAAAAAGAGAGATTCTGAAAATCCCTGCAATAGATGTAATTATTGATGGAGACAAGAGCCCTTTAATGATAGCGATGCAAAGAACAACAGCAAGCTTGTATAGCTGTTTTGCCGGCAGTAGCCGTAAAATCCTCTATCCGGTGTTATAAGTGAAGGCTTCACTTCAAGTGAAACCTTCACTAAAAATTGTTACATGTCCAAACTATCACGACTAAATCAATATAGAGTTATGTGGGTTATGGTTTTCTTTGACTTACCTACCGAAACAAAGAGAGAGCGCAAAGCGGCATCTCAATTCCGAAAGAATCTTATTAAAGATGGATTTTCAATGTTTCAATTTTCAATTTATATGCGTCACTGCTCCAGTCGTGAAAATGCTCAAGTTCATATTAAACGTGTGAAATCTTTCCTACCTCCCCACGGACATGTTGGAATATTAAACATTACGGATAAACAGTTTGGGATGATTGAGCTGTTTTATGGAAAGAAAGAGGAGCATAAACCGGAGATGCCTCAGCAGCTTGAACTATTTTGAGTAGGAGTAAATTTTTTAT
>JALVBA010000047.1 GCA_027010905.1 Marinilabiliaceae bacterium | reverse complement strand
TCACCCACAACACCATTGCCAATCGCTAACGTTTCCTATCAACTCGGCACGTACGAGGACTTACACCTCGCCAGCCTATTACCATGCCCGACATACTAAAAAAAAGTGGGCGTCCATTTCTGAACGCCCTCATCTTTATAAGTAGATGATTGTTACTCAAACTGAGCAAGTGTCTTTTTAATGATAGCAATTGCTTCCATCAGCTCTTCTTCAGTGATTACCAATGGTGGAGCAAAGCGAATAATGTGATTGTGAGTAGGTTTTGCAATCAAACCGTTATCTTTCATTGCAACACAAACATCCCATGCTGTTTTATCTCCCTTAGGTTTAATAACCACAGCGTTAAGCAGACCTTTACCTCTTACCAGTTCAACCATGTTTGAATCTATCTTCTCTATCTCGCTTCTGAAAATTTCACCAAGTCTTTCCGAGTTTTCAGCCAGCTTTTCATCTCTTATAACATCTAATGCTGCAATCGCCACTTTGGCTGCCAGTGGATTTCCTCCATAGGTTGAACCATGCTCACCCGGCCTAATAACCAACATGATGTCATCGTCAGCCAGAACAGCAGATACAGGGAATACTCCCCCTGAGATAGCTTTGCCCAATATTAACACATCGGGTTTTACATTCTCATGGTCACATGCAAGCAACTTGCCTGTACGGGCTATGCCTGTCTGTACTTCATCGGCAATAAAAAGAACATTCTTCTCATGGCACATCTCATACGCTTTTGTCAGAAAACCATCTTCCGGTACGTAAACACCTGCTTCTCCCTGAATTGGTTCTACCAGAAAACCGGCCACATTAGGATCTTCAAGCTCTTTTGCCAAGGCATCCAAATCGTTGTAAGGAATGGTTACAAACCCCGGAGTATAAGGGCCGAAACCTTTGTATGCATCCGGGTCAGTTGACATAGATATAATTGTGATTGTTCTTCCATGAAAATTACCCTCACAAACAATAATCTTAGCCTCATTTTCGGGAATGCCCTTCTTCTCATATCCCCATTTACGACAGAGCTTAAGTGCTGTTTCATCAGCTTCAGCCCCTGTGTTCATGGGAAGTACCTTATCGTAACCAAAGTAGTTTGTCATATACTCTTCAAACTCGCCCAGAGTACTATTGAAGAAAGCTCTCGATGTAAGAGTAAGCTTTTGAGCTTGCTCATTTAATGCATTGATAATTCGGGGGTGGCAGTGTCCTTGGTTTACTGCCGAATAGGCTGAAAGAAAATCATAATATCTTTTTCCCTCAACGTCCCATACAAAGATACCTTCGCCACGATTGAGAACAACCGGTAGTGGATGGTAGTTGTGTGCTCCGTATTTTTCCTCACGTTCGATGTAATCCATAGGAGTCATCTTGAATGTTGTCATAACTTTCAAATTTTTAGTTTAATGCTTAGTGTGTTCGTGAGCAAATTTATACTTATTCTTTCAAAAATAGATATTAAAAAAGATGAGTTTTGTCACTAAAATTCGGCATGCAGTTTTAGGTTAATTCGCCTCAATGTAAGATAGTTTGGTACTGCATACTGCCGGTTATTAACGTCAGTAACCCAGAAGTAGGAGATTGTATTGTTGATATTAAAGAGGTTGAAGAAATCCAGGCCCACCCAAAACCTTTTAAAGGTAGAGTGTTTTTCATCTCTGTTTTTATTGAAGAAAGTAGTGAAATCTTTCGAGAACCCCATGTCTACCCGCCTGTAGGGAGGCATCCGGAAAATTGCTTTGTAGCGTGGGGAGTGAGGAGGGCCGAATGGTAAACCTGAACCGAAGATAAGGTTTAAGTGTACTTTAAAAGTGGGATTGTTAGGGAGATAATCCTGAAAGAAGAGTGAAAAATTTACCCTCTGATCTGATGGTCGTGGAATATATCCGGGATAGACAATCTTCCCATTTTTATCCTCATAAAAATCATCGAAGATATCTTCTCTAGTCTGCATGATTGATAGGCTGGCCCACGACTCAAGCCCTTTAACAAGTTCTCCGTTTATCTTCATGTCTAGTCCGGTTGCGTATCCAACAGCATCATTCACACCCGAGTAACGTATTCGCACGTTGTCAATATTATATGATATCAGGTTTGTCAGGTGTTTGTAGTAGGCTTCTGTTGTGAATTTAAACTGACGATCTTTCACATCAAAATAGAAATCACCGCCCAAAACATAATGGACAGATTTTTGAGCCTTGATATTTTCATTCAGTTTTCCGTCAGGCATTCTTAATTCCTTGTAGAGAGGGCTTTGGTAGTAGATACCAACAGCACCTCGAAGTCTGAAATTGTTATTGCCGGCAGGTATGTAGCTAACATTCAGCCGTGGACTGAAAAGAAATTCGCCATTATAGCTCCAGTAATTGAAGCGTGCACCATAGTTAAAAAAGAGATCTCCGGCATTGGTCTGTAGCTGGTATTCATCCTGCACATATCCCATAACACGGTTCGAGTTGATTTTCAGGTTGGTATTAAGTGAGTATGCAAGTTCAAGTTTTTCACTATTGGTGGGTACAGAGTAACCCGCAGAATCACGCATCTCCCACTCATTAATATAGTCGGAGAAGTACTCATGCTGATATTTAACCTGCCACGATAGAAGATGTTCGTTAAAGCGGTGCTTGCCCTCAAGGGCTACATTCTGGATTACTCCCAGCAGGCTGTTGCGGGCGTGTTGAAGGTAACTTCCCACACCAATATTGGTAACACCCTCATCAGGATTTGGCTCTTCGCCTGAAGATGACTCCAGCTGTTGTAGCCAGTACTGACCCAATATGTCGTACGTCTCCTCTTCATAAGTTCTGTATCCCGATACCAATAGTTTGTAATGGTTGGTACTATTGCGGGCATGTGAGAGTGCCGCAGAAACAGAGCCGGTATTGAAAAGATCTTTCTCCTCGCCTTCAAAATATATTTTAAGCTTCTTTACATCACTTATTGTACCAAACACCGTCTCTCTGTCTTCGGGAATAAAATTGTAGGCATTACGTGAGTAGTAACCTAAACCTTCAATATTCCATGCAGGGTTTATTTCGTATGTAAGGTATGTTTGCAGATCAAAAAATGAGGGGTTGTAATCACCCGACACATCCATGGTGCCGAGAAGGTATTTGTTCGTTTTATACCTGACTCCGGAAATAAAGGTCAGTTTTTTGTTTTTCGAAACTCCCTCTACATGCGCCGAAGCACCAAGAAGACTTATCTGTGCACTTCCGGCAAACTCCTCAGGTTGTTTGTATCTAATATCTAGTACCGACGACATCTTATCTCCGTACTCTGTGTTAAATCCTCCGGGCGAAAACTGAACAGATGATACAAGATCAGGATTAACAAAGCTCATGCCTTCCTGTTGTCCGGCACGAATAAGAAATGGCCTGTACACCTCAATCCCATTAACGTAAACAAGGTTCTCATCGTAGTTGCCACCCCGCACACGGTATTGGGAGCTTAGTTCATTATTTGATGCTACACCCAGCTGAGTCTTAATTAGTCCTTCAATATTTCCGCCGGAGGCATCAGGCAACACGTTTGTCAGATTAGCCTCTATCTTGGTCATTGACCCCTCTGCCTGAGACCCCTTCACACTCACCTCCGATATCTGCTCGCTCTTTGTTGAGAGTGATATTTTTATCCCTTTTAGATTGTCACCTCTGTTTATTATGAATTCTGTGGTGGTATAGCCTATGGAAGATATCTGCAATACAATAGGATATTCTGCGGTTGTACGAAGGGTAAAAGCTCCATTGCTGTCAGTAACTGAACCTGTTGTTGAGTTCTTAATTAATATGTTGGCATTTTCAACAATAGTTGACGTTGAGTCTGTTACCTTGCCGGAGACGGTTACTCTTTGCTGTGCAATAGCCGGTATTACGGGCAATAGTATCAAAGAGATTATATAAAAAAATAAAACTTTATAATTCATGTTCTGTTCTGGAGTATTACATCAGATTGCGAATATAACACAATTAGTATTATTTCTTTAATGAACGATGGAATGGAAATTTTATTGAATGCGATTATTAATTAGCTTTGTATTATATATGTTTGATGTTGAACTATAACTTTTAAAAATAATGGCTATTCATAAAGCAGTTGTTGCCTTATTCATTGCAAGGGAGAGTTTAATCGATGGGCTTAAAGGGTGGGATGTTGTATTCCCTGAGGATAAGAAATTTGAGAACGAGGACTTTGTTAAAGAGATTAAAGATGCCGAAGTTATTGTGTCGGTGTTTGGCCATAAGCTTGAGAACTCAATGCTCGACAGAGCAGCTAAGCTAAAGATGATAGCAAATTATGGTGCCGGTTACGATAATGTGGATGTTGACTACTGTAATAAGCGGGGAATTGTGGTTACTAACTGTCCTGACCCGGTTACTGAACCTACAGCGGAGTTGGCGTTTGGTTTAATGCTGGCAGTAGCAAGACAAATTGTTAGCATGAATATTACGCTAAGGTCAGGTGAGAGACTGCAATGGGGTGTTATGAGAAATCTTTCATTTACACTTGTAGGAAAGAAGATAGGGATAGTTGGAATGGGTGCTATTGGTAGGGCTATCGCACGTAGAGCTGTTGCCTCGGGAATGGAGGTATTTTACCATAACCGGAATAGACTGCCAAAAGATGTTGAAAATCAGTTTGGTGCTACAATGTTAACTATGGATGAATTGCTGAAACAATCGGATGTATTGTCGCTAAATGTCCCTTTAACACCTGAAACAAAGGGGATGATAGGGGAGAGGGAGCTTAAACTGATGAAGAAGAGTGCTTTTCTGATTAATACTGCAAGAGGTGCTGTAGTGAAGGAAGATGGATTGATTAAAGCATTGGAAGACGGAGAGATTGCCGGTGCCGGTTTGGATGTTTTTGAGAATGAGCTAAAAATACCTGTTAAGCTATTTGACATGCCCAATGTCGTATTAATGCCCCACTTAGGTTCAGCTACTATAGAAGCACGTAACGAGATGTCAAGAGTTGTTGCCCTTAACATCGCCACTGCCTTTAAAGGGGTAATGCCTCCCAATATAGTTAACCCAAATGTTTGGGATACTAACCAGATAACCAAATAGCCCTTTAACCATGTAACCCTTTAACCCTTTAACCATATAACCATGATACAACAGATAGAATTAACACTTCCAGCATTTAAGCGAGGCTGCCACATTATTACAAGTCATATCACCTCTCATTTGCCTGAACTACCGGCTGCCGGCATGTTGCAGATTTTCATAAAACACTCCTCTGCTGCACTAACTCTTAATGAGAATGCCGACCCCAGTGTATTGAGGGATATGGACTACATTCTCAATAAAGTTGTTCCTGAGCGAGATTCCGGATATGCCCATACATTAGAGGGTGATGATGACATGCCAGCCCACGGAAAAGCATCGTTGTTAGGTTCGTCTTTAATGATACCAGTAACTAATGGAGAGCTGAATCTTGGTACTTGGCAGGGAATATATCTTTGTGAGTTCAGAAATTTTGGAGTCCCAAGGAAGCTTGTTTTAACTTTGATTTATTAAAGTTATTCAGTCATTTTTTGTTATTGTTATTATGTGTATCTTTACACACTTATTTTTTATAACAATAATACATGGATTTTTTTAAAGAACACACTTTCCATATTCCTGTTTTAGGAATTGGATATTCATTAGACACTGCGGTTAAGGTTGCCCCTTACGGAATATCATCAGTAATGTCGTTGGTTGATGACACACTTATTGAGGATATGCGAAAGTTTTATTGTGATAAGCTGGACATCCCTTTTCAGGCAATATCTGAGAAAGTTGAAGATTTCAGGGCAAAAAGAATTACTACCTATCTCAACATGGTTGATGATATGGTAAAAGAGAAAATAGAAGAGATTAAAGACTCTGCATCAAAGGCAGGTATTGAAATTGAAAAATATATCAATCTGTTACCTGACCTTTCAGCTTTGAAAGAGAAGTTTAATCTTGCCGATAAAGGCCGTCACGCATTTGATGATATATCGAAGTGGGTGAATGAAAATGTACTCCCCGGCTCCATTGATGTAAACATTATGACTAAGTTGGATAAAGTAAATGTCAAGGATGGTGTTGAATTGCCAATCGAGCATAACGACGCTCATGCAGCTTTGCGTGGATTTGCCAATAGTAAATTGACATCAGGTATTGTTTTCTCTGCCGGCATGAGTCCTCGACTGTACAGTTACATCGAAAATTTCAAGGATTTCTATCCTGATGAGAATGGGCAGATAAAGAAAAGGATTATATTGAAGGTTAGTGATTTTCGTTCGGCATTTGTGCAGGGTAAAATGCTGGCTGCAAAGGGATTGTGGATATCAGAATACCGCATGGAGTCTGGTGTTAACTGTGGCGGGCATGCATTCCCTACAAACGGAATTCTTTTTGGACCTATACTTGAGGAGTTTCTTCATAAAAGAGAGACTCTTTACTCTACATGTCTCGATGCCTACTATAACGCGTTGGAGAAAAAGGGCTTGGACAAACCTGCCGAAAAACCGGAAATTATTGTTACCGCTCAGGGGGGGGTAGGAACTAATGAAGAGCATCAGTTTTTGTTGAGTTACTACAAGATTGATAGAGTGGGTTGGGGAACACCTTTTATGGTTGTGCCTGAAGTTATAGGTGTTGATAAAGATACAGTGAACCTGCTTGCAAATGCAAAAGAGGAGGATCTCTATTACAGTGGAATATCTCCGCTTGGAATTCCTTTTAATAGTGTGAGGAGCTCTACCATGAGTTTTAGGAAGATGGAGTTGGTAGAGCAAGGAAAGCCGGGCTCGCCATGTACCAAGGGATTTCTAAAATATAATACTGAGTATACCGAAAAACCAATATGTACCTCTTCACGTCAGTATCAGAATCTTAAGTTGAAAGAGTTAGGTGAACTAAACCTGCCTGAAGCTGAGTATAAGAAGGCTTACGACTCTATTATAGAGAAAGAGTGTATCTGTGTAGGTCTTGGTGTTTCATCTGAGCTTGCCAAAAATATACCAGTGAAACCTATAGATAAGGTGACTGTTTGCCCAGGGCCAAACATGGCTTACTTCTCTAGAGAGACGAGTTTTAAAGATATGGTTGACCATATTTACGGACGAACAAATGTTTTGGATGACCGTCCCCGACCTCACATGTTCCTGAAAGAGTTGGAGATGTATCTTGATATCTATAAGAAACGAATTGAGGCATTTTTTGAGAACTCTGATGATAAGAAGGAAAAGATGCAACTCACAAAGTTTAGGAAGAATATTTTTGACGGGGTGCAGTATTACAGAGATCTGTTCAACGAGCATAAGAAGGATATTGTAAAAGAGCTAGACCGACTGCTTAACAGATATCCGGTACTGCATAAAGAGATTGAGGTTGCTGAAAAAGTGTAGATTACAAAGTTTATGATATTGATATTAAAGAGGGTGTTTTTCATGTGAATTGGAAATCACCCTTTTTAGTTAGATGCTATTTTTGATATCTTTGCTTCTCCAAATTCAGATAAATGAGAAATGTTTTTTTAACCATACTTTTTATTGTTCTTGCTGTATCGTGTACATTATCATTGCAAAAGAGCAAGAGAGGGGATACCGATGGTGTGCGAATCATCTCATTAGCACCTTCAATAACAAAAGAGGTTGAAGAGTTGGGCATGGCAGGTAATATTGTGGGAGCAACTTCATACTGTGATATTACAAAGGGAAATAAGGAGCTGATAATCGGTGATGCCATCAATGTGAATGTGGAGAAGGTATTACTTCTGAAACCTGATGTTATTCTTACAACTACATTAACCAAACAGAGTACTATTGACCTTTTTCGTGAAAACGGTATTAAGGTTGATGTGATAGGTAAGCTTGATTCATTTAATGATATCTGTCGGCAGTTCAATGAGTTGGGAAAAACACTTGGTTGCCCAGATGCCGCAAATTTAATAATTGATAGAACAAAGAGCCGTATAGACAGTATCAGGCAAACAATACCGGAAAGAGTTAAGGGTAAGAAGATATTCATTCAGATTGGTGCAGACCCACTGTTTGCAGTTATTCCTGAAACTTTTATGGATGATTACATTAAGTTTGCCGACTGTGAAAATATTACAATAGGGTTTGGTAAGGGTACTATTTCGCGCGAAACAATACTGAACCGTAATCCCGATGTAATACTGATAGCTACAATGGGAATAGTTGCCACACAGGAGAAAAACAGGTGGGAGAGTTTCGGTAGCTTGAATGCAGTTAAAGATGGCAAGGTATTCATAATTGATGCCAACAAAGCTTGTGTGCCTACGGTTAAGAATTTTGAAAAAGCTTTTGAAGAGATTGTACACCTGTTAGTCAATTAGTATATGCAAAGGAAACAGATTAAATGGATTATCTCTATAATAGTGCTTTTGTTGCTACTGGCAGGTAGTATTCTGTTTGCACTAATGGTTGGAGAGATACATTTCTCCCTCAATGAATTAATTACTGTCTTTAGTCAGAAAACAGGTATTGAGTATACCATCCTCAGCAGGATACGTCTGCCTCGGATAATGTTGGGTGTGGCTGTTGGAGGTGCACTAAGTCTTGCAGGTGTGCTGTTGCAGGGGATATACCGCAACCCACTGGTTGAACCATATACCTTGGGAATTTCAGGCGGGGCATCATTGGCAGTAGCAGTAACTATTGTTTTTGGACTGAATTTGTCTTTGGGAGCGTACATGCTACCGGTGGCCGGTTTTATAGGCTCTGTTATTACTGTATTTATTGTTTACACTCTTTCGTTAGGTAAATATAGTATCAATATAAATAAGATGTTGCTACTGGGGGTGATGGTTAGTTTTATAGCCTCCTCAGCAATGATGTTTCTGATGTCGACAACTACCAATGAGAATCTGCAAAGTATTATTTTTTGGGTGATGGGTTCTCTGGCTGAAACAGATGTAATACTGATTAGAATAGTTTTCTTTGTCGCTATTGTCGGCTTGCTGATCTCCTATCTTTTTGCAAACTCACTAAATGCATTGCGTTTGGGAGAGGGAAGTGCCAAACATCTTGGGATAAATACAGGTTTGGCAATTCGTATTCTGTTTGTTATTGCCTCATTGATGACAGGTGTTAGTGTGGCTGTTGCCGGTGTTATTGGGTTTGTGGGATTAGTAATTCCTCATCTTACCAGACTCGTTGTGGGATCAGATTTCAGAATATTGTTGGTGACATCATTTATTGGAGGTGCTGTTTTTGTTGTGTTGTGTGATGTTATTGCCCGTTTGATTATTGCACCCAACGAATTACCTATAGGTGTTATTACGGGTATTATTGGCGGTTTGGTATTTATTGTGGTGTTGGGACGGAAATAATATCATCGTAGGGATGCACGGCCGTGCATCCCTACGATGATAATAATTGGCCGTGCGTCCCTACGGAAATATGATGAATTAAAATTATTGTTATGAAACACAGATTCAATGATAAATCACGTCGATTGCAGAGGTGGGATTATTCATCGAATGGATATTATTTTCTAACAATCGTCACACAGAATCGTGTATGCAATCTGGGTGAAATAAAGAATGGTGATATGATATTGTCAAATTTTGGAGAAATTGTAAAAGAACAATGGTTGATATCATTTGAAATGCGTAACGAATTAATTTTGGATGAATATGTGATAATGCCAAATCATATTCATACAATCGTAATTTTGAATAATACGGATACCGTAGTAGGAATGCACGGCCTAATTCCTGTAAGAATGCACGGCCGTGCATTCTTACAGGATGATGATGATCATTTATCCTTCCAACGAAAACCAAAATCAATATCGTCATTTATGGCAGGGTTTAAATCGGCCGTAAACAGTGCAATTGATAATCTAATAGACAAAGAGAACCTGGATATTCCGAAATTCAATAGGAATAATCATTTTTTTCAATCTAATTACAATGACCATATTATTCGTAATAAAGAAGAGCTTTATCGTATAAAGAATTATATTATTTCAAATCCTGCAAAATGGCATAATGATGATTTTAATTAATGTCTGTATCTGTTTTCACCCGTTGTATGTAGTGTTATAAAGGGGCTATTAATATGTTAAAAATTAAAAATATAATCAGTGGATATCCCGGCAGTTTTATGCTTGATAGTATTAGTATCGAGATTCAGGAGGGGGTGTTTGCCGGTATTATTGGGCCAAATGGTTCGGGCAAAACAACTCTTTTCAAAACTATTACCGGTGATCTGAAAACTGAGAGCGGAGAGATATCTCTCAACGGTACTGATATGTCGTCAGTTTCAATGAGGGAGAGAGCTCGCAAAATGGCTATTGTTACCCAACATATTGAAGCCGGAGATGTGTTGGTTGAAGATTATGTACTTATGGGGCGATTGCCTTACAAAAAACTTTTTCAACTCGCAGATAGAAAGAGTGACATTAAGATTGCCCATAAATATCTACACCTTACGGGCGTATACAGATACAAGGATAATCTGATGAATGAGCTTAGTGGTGGTGAACAGCAGATGGCAGCTATTGCCCGTGCCCTTACGCAGGAGCCTGAACTATTGCTCCTTGACGAGCCTACCTCACACCTTGATATCTCACATCAGGTTCAGATACTAAACCTGTTGCAGCAATTGAATGGGGATGGCTTAACTATTCTGATGATAATTCACGACCTTAACCTTGCCGGAGAGTATTGTAGCAATTTAGTAATGCTGAACAGAGGTAAGGTACACACATCAGGCACACCGGATGAGGTTCTGAATTATAAAGACATTGAAGAGGTTTACAATACTGTTGTCATCACGCAAAAAAATCCGTTGTCGGGTAAACCTGCCATTTTTCTTGTATCAGGAAAAATATTGGGGAAACAATAAATTATATTTTCCCGTAGGAACACACGGCCGGCTTCATTCCGTGGGAACGCACGGCTGTGCATTCTCACGGGAAAGTATCATTCTCAATAAAATAATTTTTTCTATTATAAATTCTTAATGTATATTTGCAGCATCTTTGGTGTTCGGAATGTTTTTAATATTCCGGATGAAAAGGGAATCCTGTTAAAATCAGGAGCTGTACCCGCAGCCGTAAGCCTTATTCCGTGAAAACGGGAAAATGCTTTTTCAAACCCTCGCCACTCTCCACTAATACGGAGGGGAAGGCATGAAAAAGTAAGGTGAGCCGGAAGACCTGCCAAAGAGTATGTTTAATTAATATGACCTCGGGGAGAAGGTCGCAGTATTATGAAATATATTTTTCCTTATAGTTTTTATATTAGAATAGTAGTCTCTTTAATTGGCTTCAGTAGCTTTTGTACATGTGAGTCTGTTGCTGGGCTTATTGCTTTAAAGGATAGTGTGGAATTGGATGAAGTTACTATTGTTGCACAATTCAAGCGTTATCAGGTTGGAGCAAAGATAACGGTAATCCCCGATGGCAGGATGGAATTGATGAATGACATCTCGTTGGAGAAGCTGCTAAGGCAGATGGTTGCTATTCCTATAAAGTCTAATGCCGGCTCTCTTAGTACAATTCGATTGAGAGGTACATCTCCAAATCACACCTCTATAAATGTGGGGGGAATAAATGTCAACTCACTTACTTTAGGCAGTTCAAACCTGTCAAGTATTCCACTGTTCTTTTTTGATGAATTGGCACTACAGTACGGAGGAGCCAGTGTTGTAAATGGTTCGGGTAGTATTGGAGGGAGCCTTGAGTTGGGCAGTAAGATGAGGTGGGTTGATGGTGTAAGAGTAGAGGGACAGATGACACTAGGTTCATTTGGAGAGCAGTTTTATGGTGCTAAAGTTTATGCCGGTAATGGAAAACACGAATCTGTTACAAAAATATATTTTTTTGACAAGCAGAATAACTTCTTATTTTATCATCCTCCGGTTAAAGATTTTGAGACAGGAGAGATGATTAGAGTTAAGGATACTCAGCGTAATGCATCAATCACGAATAGAGCTGTAATGCAGGAGTTTGGATACAAATTCTCGGCAAAGCAGTACTTGAGATTTATGCTCTGGGTAGAAGATGACTGGCATCAGATTCAACAAAATATGTCCACTAACTTAAATCAACCGGATAAATCGGAGGAGATTGAGGATAAGCATATACGCATTTGGAGTTTCTACAGGAATAATCGTAACAAATTAAAGAGATATATCGGAGCCGGATATGTATTGGATAATGAGATATACAATAAAAATACCGACAATCCTATTGGAACTCAACGTTGTATTTCCGAGGGTAATATTGAGTATCCTGTTTTTTCTTCAGGTATGATAAAAGGAGGATTTAAGTCGGAGATTATCTCTCCAGATGTTTATGCCTACGATATTAACGGAGTTGTTCAATATCAAAACGATTTATATGTATCTTACCTACACACTTTATTCTCTAAACTAAAGGTAAGCGTTAACTTAAGAAAAGGATTTGTAACCGATTTTACTGTTCCTTTTACCCCTGCTTTTGGCATCTCTTACACTTTACTGTCAAGAGAAACTTCAAGGCTAGACCTGTCCGGAAATATTGCTAATAGCTATAGGATTCCAACTTTCAACGACCGATTCTGGATACCAGGTGGTAATCCTGATTTGTTGCCTGAAAATGTTGTAAACTATGAGGTGGGAGGGAAATATTTAAAATATACAAATAAAGTTGAGATGCAGATAATGCTTAATGCTTTTTACATGGATGTGGACGACTGGATATTATGGAAGAATTCGGGTGCTTATTGGACTGCCGAAAATGTGCAGAGAGTTGTGAGCAAAGGTATTGAACTACAATCAAATATTAAGGTAGAGCTTAACCGATCGACAGTTTCACTGGGACTAAATTATACGATAAATTCTGCTGAAAGGGTTGAGTCAACAAACGCCACTGCCGCCCTTGACCGCCAACTGGAGTATGTTCCATTACATACGTTTTCAATGTACTCCCAATTCAACATGAAAAAATGGAATTTTAATTTGGGTCTCAACGGCGTATCGTGGCAATATACCAACGAAGAGCCATACAATATTCTCGATGGCTATGTCCTTACAAACATATCAGTCGACAGGCAGGTAAGATTGAAAAACAAACATAACCTAAGATTAGTCTTTTATGCCGACAATATTTTTAACGTGAATTATTACTCATCATGGAACTATGCCATGCCGAGGATGAATTTCAGAGGAAAATTATCATATTTTTTTAATAACTAAACTTAAATTTTATCACTATGAAAACGAGAAATTTATTAA